>NZ_JAHLRC010000179.1:0-5511 GCF_018919545.1 Citrobacter sp. S46_ASV_140 | reverse complement strand
GCTTAAGCCAGTTCTGTAATCCAGATTGCCCTGAACCTTGTGAGAGATCTCTTACAAACCCTGTAGGACATTGCCAGGTAATAAGTAAAGACTT
Organism: Citrobacter sp. S46_ASV_140; assembly: GCF_018919545.1. Lineage (NCBI taxonomy): Bacteria > Pseudomonadati > Pseudomonadota > Gammaproteobacteria > Enterobacterales > Enterobacteriaceae > Citrobacter > Citrobacter sp. S46_ASV_140. Next base: position 5,417 of record NZ_JAHLRC010000179.1, on the reverse strand, counting down.
AATGAACGGATAAAATAATTATTCCTTATTATTCATAAAGTTAATGTTTTATTGTCTACTTTCATACGAAAATAATCTTAAGGGAGTGTCTGTAAGCATCTTGTAAGACAAGGCGAAACAGGCGATTCTATATCTGTCGACAAGGAGTCGCACAACGAAGAGAACATCAGGATGATGGCTCTTCGGCAGGACACACCAGGACGGTGTTACAAGGACAGGCTTCAGGATGAAGCAAAGCGGAAAGCGCTGGATGCGTTAAGGGACACCTCCAGGATGGAGAATGAGAGCCGGTCAGGATGTTCGGCGGGTCAGGATGGCCAGGACACTTCAGGATGAAGTTTTCACATCGGGGTGATGTGAGCAGGATGCACAAGTTCAGGATGAACAAGGTCGCAAGACCACAGGAAAAGTTGTCACGGATGAGCAGGGAGCACTAAAAGTAGCTGGAACGCTGCGAAACGAACCGGGAGCACTGTTTTTACAGTGCTCCCTTTTTTTATTTCCCTTCACTAGTGCTATTCTTCGCGCCAGATTTTTCATCATTGAGGTTAATTTCATGACGACTCATGACCGTGTGCGCCAGCAGTTACACGCGCTTGAAGCGCTACTGCGTGAACATAATCACTGGCGGTTGGATGAGCCTGCAGAGCATCTGTTTACCAGCACGCAGCCTTTTTGTATGGATACCATGGAGCCGGTTGAGTGGCTGCAATGGGTATTGATTCCCCGCATGCATACGCTGATTGATAACGCTCAGCCGCTTCCGCAGGCTTTTGCCGTCGCACCGTATTACGAAATGGCGTTGGCAGCCGATCACCCGCAACGCGAAATTCTCCTGACGGCATTGCAGGAGTTGGATGCACTGTTTACAAGTGATAACGCCTGATGCTGGAGATTCTGTATCAGGACGAATGGCTGGTCGCAGTTAATAAACCTTCGGGCTGGTTGGTTCACCGCAGTTGGCTCGACCGGGATGAGAAAGTGGTGGTGATGCAAACGGTACGCGACCAGATTGGTCAGCACGTTTTTACCGCCCACCGACTCGACAGACCGACTTCCGGAGTACTGCTGATGGGACTGTCCAGCGAAGCCGGGCGGTTGCTGTCCCAGCAATTTGAACATCATCAAATTCAGAAACGCTATCATGCGATTGTGCGTGGCTGGCTGATGGATGATGCCGTGCTGGATTACCCGCTGGTCGAAGAACTGGATAAGATCGCCGATAAATTTGCCCGTGATGATAAAGGCCCGCAGCCTGCCGTCACCCATTATCGCGGTTTGGCGACGGTTGAGATGCCGGTAGCGACCGGACGTTATCCGACGACCCGTTACGGATTGGTGGAACTGGATCCTAAAACCGGTCGAAAACACCAGCTCAGACGCCATCTGGCGCACTTACGTCATCCAATTATCGGCGACAGTAAGCACGGTGATTTGCGGCAAAACCGCAGCGCCGCTGAGTACTTTGGCTGTCAGCGTTTGATGCTTCATGCCAGCCAGCTTGCGCTGACTCATCCTTTTACCGGCGAACCGCTGGTTATTCGCGCCGGGCTGGATGATGTCTGGATGCAGGCGCTATCACAGTTTGGCTGGCGTGGACTTCTCCCTGAGAATGAAAGGGTTGAGTTCAGTGGGCTGTCAGGTCAGGATGAGCAGATAGATTCTTAAGTCCCAGGAGATTACGGTTATGGCGGAAATTGGAATTTTTGTCGGCACGATGTACGGAAACGCGTTGCTGGTTGCCGAAGAGGCCGAAGCTATTTTGACGGCGCAGGGCCATAAAGCCACGGTGTTCGAAGATCCCGAGCTCAGCGACTGGCAGGCATATCAGGAAAAATATGTGCTGGTGGTGACCTCAACGACCGGGCAGGGCGATCTGCCGGATAGCATCGCGCCGCTGTTTCAGGGGATCAAAGATAATCTCGGTTTCCAGCCAAATCTGCATTACGGGGTAATTGCGCTGGGTGACAGTAGCTATGTTAATTTCTGCAATGGCGGCAAGCAGTTCGATGCACTGTTGCAGGAACAAAGCGCCCAACGTGTAGGGGAAATGCTGCTGATTGACGCCAGCGAGCATCCTGAACCGGAAAGCGAATCCAATCCCTGGGTAGAAAACTGGGGAACCTTGCTTAAATAACCTTGCGCCCGGCAGCGCTTTGTTTGCACGGGCCTGTTACTCTCTTTTGGATCGTAGGCCGGGTAAGGCGTTGCTACCCGGCAACAAAACGCCCACCAAACGCCAATTTCGTGAAGCATCTTCCATTCCCTTAGGCTTATGCCATAAACAACCTCATTCACCTCCCGCAATGTTGTGTTTTTGCACGGTGAGGGTAAGAGGCACTCCTTCATATACTTTTCCCGTCAGTTCCCGAAAAGGCAGCGAGTCAGAATAAAACGGCCCTGAGCTGTACCAAAACTGCCACACACTAACCTCTCATTCTGATCACCCTACAGGTGCTGTACAGAATGAACTGGCGAAAGCCAAGATTCAGGAGTGCAACAATGAGTTCATTAAGTCAGGCGGCGAGCAGCGCGGAAAAACGCACTAACGCTCGCTACTGGATAGTGGTGATGCTGTTTATCGTCACATCCTTCAACTACGGCGATCGCGCCACCTTATCCATTGCCGGCTCGGAGATGGCCAAAGATATTGGTCTGGATGCGGTAGGGATGGGGTATGTATTCTCCGCTTTTTCATGGGCCTATGTTATCGGTCAGATCCCCGGCGGCTGGCTGCTCGACCGCTTCGGTTCAAAACGTGTTTACTTCTGGTCCATTTTTATCTGGTCCATGTTTACCCTGCTGCAGGGCTTCGTCGATATCTTCAGCGGCTTCGGCATTATCGTTGCGCTGTTTACCCTGCGCTTCCTCGTGGGGTTAGCCGAAGCGCCATCCTTCCCTGGCAACAGTCGTATTGTGGCGGCGTGGTTCCCGGCGCAGGAAAGGGGCACGGCGGTCGCTATTTTTAACTCGGCGCAGTACTTTGCCACCGTGATCTTCGCGCCAATCATGGGCTGGTTGACCCACGAAGTGGGCTGGTCGCATGTGTTCTTCTTTATGGGCGGTCTCGGGATTGTTATCAGTTTTGTCTGGCTGAAGGTGATTCATGAACCGAACCAGCATCCGGGCGTAAACCAAAAAGAGCTGGACTACATTGCCGAAGGCGGAGCGCTGATCAATATGGATCAGGCGGCAGCCAAAGCCAAAGTGCCGTTCAGCGTGAAGTGGGGGCAGATCAAGCAACTGCTGGGCTCACGGATGATGATCGGTATTTATATCGGCCAATACTGCATAAACGCGCTGACCTACTTCTTTATCACCTGGTTCCCGGTTTATCTGGTACAGGCACGCGGTATGTCGATTTTGAAAGCCGGTTTTGTTGCCTCGGTCCCGGCCATTTGCGGATTTGCAGGCGGCGTGCTTGGCGGCATTATTTCCGACTGGCTGATGCGCCGTACCGGTTCGCTGAATATCGCCCGTAAAACGCCAATCGTACTGGGTATGCTGTTGTCGATGGTGATGGTGTTCTGTAACTACGTCAACGTGGAGTGGATGATCATCGGTTTTATGGCGCTGGCCTTCTTCGGCAAAGGTATCGGTGCGTTGGGATGGGCGGTGATGGCCGATACTGCGCCAAAAGAGATCAGCGGTTTGAGCGGCGGTCTGTTCAATATGTTTGGCAACATCTCCGGTATCGTTACGCCAATTGCTATCGGCTACATCGTAGGTACCACTGGCTCGTTTAACGGTGCGTTGATTTACGTCGGGGTGCATGCGCTGATTGCTGTAGTGAGCTATCTGGTGCTGGTGGGTGATATTAAACGTATCGAACTGAAACCTGTCGCAGGGCAATGATGATGACAACACAATCGAGTCCCATTATTACCGATATGAAGGTCATTCCGGTGGCCGGTCATGACAGCATGCTGCTCAATATTGGCGGGGCGCATAACGCATACTTTACCCGCAATATCGTCGTGCTCACCGATAACGCCGGAAATACCGGCGTCGGTGAAGCGCCGGGCGGCGAAGTGATTTATCAGACGCTGGTGGACGCGATTCCACAAGTGTTGGGCCAGGAAGTCGCGCGCCTGAATAAGGTGGTTCAGCAGGTGCATAAAGGCAACCAGGCCGCTGATTTTGACACCTTTGGCAAAGGTGCCTGGACCTTTGAACTGCGGGTTAATGCGGTGGCCGCGCTGGAAGCCGCACTGCTCGACCTGCTGGGCAAGGCGCTGAACGTGCCGGTCTGCGAACTGTTAGGGCCAGGCAAGCAGCGCGATGCGGTCACCGTGCTCGGCTATCTGTTCTACGTGGGAGATCGCAGCAAAACCGATCTGCCGTATCTGGACAGCACGCCGGGTAACCATGAGTGGTATCACCTGCGTCACCAGCAGGCGATGAACAGTGAGGCGGTGGTGCGTCTGGCTCAGGCTTCGCAGGATCGCTACGGCTTTAAAGATTTCAAACTCAAAGGCGGTGTGCTGCCTGGCGAGCAGGAAATCGACACCGCTCGCGCGTTGAAACAATGTTTCCCGGATGCGCGTATTACGGTCGACCCTAACGGTGCCTGGCTGCTGGATGAAGCTATCTCCTTGTGTAAAGGGCTGAACGATGTTCTGACCTACGCCGAAGATCCGTGCGGCGCAGAACAGGGTTTTTCTGGTCGCGAAGTGATGGCCGAGTTCCGCCGTGCAACCGGTCTGCCGGTAGCAACGAATATGATAGCTACCAACTGGCGTGAGATGGGCCATGCGGTGATGCTCAACTCGGTAGATATTCCACTGGCCGATCCGCACTTCTGGACCCTTTCCGGTGCGGTACGCGTGGCACAGTTATGCGATGACTGGGGACTGACCTGGGGCTGCCACTCTAACAATCATTTTGATATTTCCCTGGCGATGTTCACCCACGTCGGTGCCGCTGCGCCGGGCAACCCAACGGCGATCGACACCCACTGGATCTGGCAGGAGGGCGATTGCCGCCTGACCAAAAATCCGCTGGAGATTAAACACGGAAAAATTGCGGTACCCGACGCGCCCGGCCTGGGCGTGGAACTGGACTGGGATCAGGTACAGAAAGCGCATGAAGCCTATAAGGCGCTGCCCGGCGGCGCGCGTAATGACGCAGGCCCGATGCAGTATCTGATCCCTGGATGGACTTTTGACCGTAAACGTCCCGTTTTCGGCCGCCACTAATTTTGAATAAGGACTTAATTATGAGCGCACAATTTACTACCCCAGTCGTAACCGCGATGCAGGTGATCCCGGTTGCGGGCCATGACAGCATGCTGATGAATCTGAGCGGCGCACATGCTCCGTTCTTCACGCGTAATATTGTGATTATCAAAGATAACTCCGGTCATACCGGCGTGGGTGAGATTCCCGGCGGCGAAAAAATTCGTCAGACCCTGGAAG
>NZ_JAHLRC010000178.1:0-5515 GCF_018919545.1 Citrobacter sp. S46_ASV_140 | reverse complement strand
ACTGTTCGGTATTCGTAAATCACTTGAGCAAATCGAGTGGGTAAACGTTGTCGGCGAATTTGAAGACTCCACTGCACTGATCAACAATTTGCCTAAGTTAGATGCTCATGTGTTGATTACCGACCTCTCCATGCCGGGAGATAAATACGGTGACGGGATCACGTTAATTAAGTATATCAAGCGCCATTTCCCGAGCCTGTCGATTATTGTTCTCACCATGAACAACAACCCGGCAATCCTGAGCGCGGTACTGGATCTCGATATTGAAGGAATTGTCCTGAAGCAAGGCGCGCCAACAGATCTGCCGAAAGCGCTTGCCGCGCTGCAGAAGGGTAAGAAATTCACCCCGGAAAGCGTTTCTCGTCTGCTGGAAAAAATCAGCGCCAGCGGTTACGGCGACAAACGTCTGTCACCGAAAGAGAGCGAAGTTCTGCGCCTGTTTGCCGAAGGTTTCCTGGTTACTGAAATCGCGAAAAAACTCAACCGCAGTATAAAAACCATCAGCAGCCAGAAAAAGTCGGCAATGATGAAACTCGGTGTGGAAAACGATATCGCCCTGTTGAATTACCTTTCTTCCGTCACGCTGAGTCCGTCAGACAAAGAGTAATTCTTTTAACCTCGACGTGCCTGATGGCACGGCATTTATCAGGCCTACGAATGACACGATGTTGTGCGTGTTCCGTAGGCCGGATAAGGCAAATGCCCCCATCCGGCCTCTTTTATTCCCGCGCCTTTCTCACTCTTTCCGCATAGACCGTCAGCGTTTGCTTCAATACATCTAACGTCACCGGCTTAGACAGACAGCTATCCATACCTGACTCCAGACAACGCTGCTTCTCTTCAGCCAGCGCGTTGGCCGTCACGCCGACAACCGGCAGGGTTAATCCTAACTGGCGAATACGCTGGGTCAGACGATAACCATCCATGTTCGGCATGTTAACGTCGCTCAGCACGATGTCGATATGGTTTTTACTCAGTACATTGAGTGCGTCCACGCCGTCATTCGCGGTTTTACACTGATACCCCAACGATCCCAACTGATCGGCCAGTAAACGCCTGTTGATAGGATGATCGTCGACCACCAGAATCATCATGTCATCGTTAGTTGCAGCAACTTTATCCGGGGCTGGCAACGCCGTTGAAAGCTCTTCACTGCTCAGCTCAAGGCTGTAGATATGCGCCAACAGCGCGGGCAATTCGTGAGGCGATGCCACGCTGTGCACCCACTCCCCAGGCCCCCTTTCCAGCGGAATACCGATATGACGACGGCAGAAAATCACCGCGGCACGTCCTTGCCACGCCTGGTCCAGCACATCGTCGGCAATCAGCAGGTCATCCGCATCCGGTTGCTGTCCCTCATAGCACTGCACCGTCATCCCGTTACGCGCCAGACTGGATTCAATAAACTGGTACAGCGACGCGTTACGCACCGCCAGCCAGCAACGTTTGCCGACAAGCCCTTCGATACCTTTTTTCAGCGGGTACTGCGCGCCATAAAGCGGAATACGCAGCATAAACTGGCTACCCATTCCCGGTTCAGAATCGACGGAAATATCCCCATCCATCATGCTGATCAGTTTTTCACAGATAGCCAAACCAAGCCCGGTTCCCTGGAAATTACGCTGTACGCCGGTTCCCACCTGGAAGAAAGGATCGAACAAGCGGACGACCTCTTTGGCTGGGATCCCAACCCCGGTATCACGCACGCGAATACTGAGATAGTCTTCGTTGCACTGCACGTGCAGCACAATGCAGCCGGTATCGGTAAACTTGATAGCATTACTCAGTAGATTGGAAATCACCTGCTGCAAACGCATCGGATCACCATTGAGCGCCACCGGTACATTCGGCTCGATAAAGCAGTACAACCCCAGCTGTTTGCGAACCACCAGCGGCAAATAGTTAGCCGTAATATGATTCATTACTTCACGCGGTGAAAACTCGCGCGGTTCAATCTTCAGCTGTTCAGATTCAATTTTCGAGAAATCGAGAATATCGCTGATAATCTTCAACAGCAGGCTGGAAGAGTTGTTCATCGCCGTCACCAGACGATCCACTCCGTTGGGTAACTCTTTGGTTTGCAACAAATCAAGGTTACCGATAATGCCATACAGCGGCGTACGCAGCTCGTGGCTTACCGTCGCAAGGAACATCGATTTGGACTGGCTCGCCTGCTCCGCCGCCTGCGCCATCTCCTGTAACGACTCTTCCATTTTAACGCGCGCGCTGATGTCAACCAGCACACAAATTGCCACGTTTTCATTACGATAGCGCGAGTGCACAAAGCTGATTTGCAGATTGGTATTGTTGCTGGTCAGCACATCAACAAAATTGACCTGCTGGCCGCAGATAATTTGCGTTAACCGTTGCCGGTCTTCATGCGTTAGCATGTTGAGATAGGTGTGCGCCAGCTCATTACTCAGGATGTTAATGCCATCTATCGTACGCAGAATACAAATCCCAACCGGCGCGGAAGCCACGATTTTACGGTTAAACTGCTCGTGCTCTTCCAGGCGCTGGGCATCGCTTTCCGCAGGAATAAAAATGCGCCGCTCATACATGCGCGTGAGCATAAATAACGCCGCGCCAACCAGCACATTCAGCAGAATAGCGTTCAGGATCATCATGCGGATCCGCTCCAGCACCAGGTCGACCGGTACTGAATAAACAATGCTTAGCGATGACGGGGGCAGGTTTTTCTTCAGCACCAGTTCGTGAAAACCCGACGTATAGCCAAACCAGGAGCGCTCCTGCATCCAGCGAGGTTCAGCCTTAATATTACCCTCGGGGCCGGTGAGCGAAATCAGCGCATGACCATTTTCATCAAGGATGGTCACACCCATCGGCAAACTGCCCGGCGTGAAAAAGTTCTCCATGCGGATAGGCTGTTCCACACCCAACAGCGCCTGCAGGCGATTAGCGAGATAAACCGGCGTCAGCGCATAGAAATAGCCTATCCCCGGCCGCGGCCCCTGGCTAATCCAGAACAGGTTATTACCGTTTTCGTCCTGCGGTGCATTGCGATACTTAATAATGCGCTCATGCAGCGCCTTCAACGCCCCGTCACGTTCGACAGGCATATCACGCAGACCGAAATTGGCCATGCAAAGGTTATCGCTGCCGATCAGGAACACACGATTCAAATCATAGGCCGCGGAAAAGTTATCCCGCCAGTAGCGCATAAACCACGCCAACGATTCCAGCGAACCTCGCCAGGCGTTGCCCATCACCGAGCAGTCGGAGTCGGCAAACAGCGGCTCGAAGTTTGGCACGGCAGTTTTATCATCTCGCGCGCGCAACGACATCACGCCGTTTTCCGCCGTTAAGCGATTCTCCGCGATATATTTCAGCTCTTTAATCACATCAGAGGTGCGCTGAATGTAACGTTGGGCCTGATCGGAACTGAGGTTAAGCTCCTGGTGAATCTCGGACTCTCTCTGGTGCAGCGCATTCACGATGTAGAAAACGGAGGCAAATGCGATTAGCCCCCAGATCAGGAGCGCCAACGCCCTGAACAGATAGCGTGAGACTTTTAGCGTTGAATGAACGGAAGCAAGGTATTTCAAAGGGGCGAAGCTCCGCCTCAGGGCATTAATAGAGTGTGGTTAAGGTAGCGGTAAATGTCCGGCGTCGCAATGCCCTCTCTTTACGGGAATATGATACACCGCTCTGAAACCATTGTCTTAACCCGTGATAATCGTCGTTTGCCTGAAAAACACTGCACGGATGTCAGAATGCGCGACCTGAGATGGCTGGCTCGTCGGTTATACCCACGACGATTACGCAACCAAATGATCATGATGGCCATCCTGATGGTCATCATTCCGACGATATCTATAGGTTATATCGTAGAAACTGAAGGCCGTTCAGCAGTCTTATCTGAAAAAGAGAAAAAACTGTCATCGGTGATAACCCTGCTAAACGATGCGCTGGGCGACCGCTTTAGTCACTACCCAAATTTGCCGCGTGAAGCACGCATTCGCGCGCTTAATCAAGAGTTGGCCCCCATCACCGAGCGCATTACGCAAGCGTTTCCCGGCATTGGCGCCGGGTATTATCACAAAGCGCTGGATGCCATTATCACCTACGCCCCCTCCGCGCTTTACCAAGGCAACGTAGGTATCACCATCACCGAGGATCATCCCGGACGCGAAGTGATGAGTAGCAACGCACCTGTGGTCTATTCCGGGCGACAGGTTCGCGGCGACATACTCAACTCGATGATCCCAATAGCGCGCCAGGGAGAGGTTATTGGGTATATCTGGGCCAATGAGCTCACCGAAGATATCCGCCAGCAGGCCTGGAGAATGGATGTCAGGATTATTGCCGTACTGGTTGCCGGGCTCATCTGTAGCCTGCTGCTCATCGTGCACTTCTCACGCCGACTCAGTGCGAATATCGATATCATCACCGATGGGCTTTCCACGCTGGCACAAAAAACCCCTACCCGATTGCCTGAACTCCCCGGCGAGTTAGGACAAATCAGCCGTAGCGTCAATGCGCTGGCACAAACGCTACGGGAAACCAAAACCCTTAACGATCTGATCATTGAAAATGCCGCAGATGGCGTGATCGCCATCGACAGGCAAGGCGACGTTACCACCATGAACCCGGCGGCAGAACAGATAACGGGCTACACGCTGCATGAGCTGGTCGGACAGCCCTATGCGACGCTCTTTGCCAATACGCAGTTTTATAGCCCGGTACTGGACACCCTTGAGCACGGTACTGAACATGTGGCCCAGGAAATTAGCTTTCCAGGACGTGAACGCACCATTGAGATCAGTGTAACCACCAGTCGGATCCATAACGCACACGGCGAGCTGATTGGCGCGCTGGTTATTTTCTCCGATTTAACCGCCCGTAAAGAGACCCAGCGTCGACTGGCGCAAACCGAAAGGCTTGCCACCCTGGGTGAGCTGATGGCCGGCGTCGCGCATGAAGTGCGAAACCCGCTGACCGCAATTCGTGGGTACGTCCAGATCATCCGCCAGCAAACCTCGCTGCCGGAACATCAGGAATATTTATCTGTTGTGCTGAATGAAATTGATTCCATCAATAAAGTTATTCAACAACTGTTAGATTTCTCACGCCCACGACAAAGTCAGTGGCAACAGATTCGGCTCAATGCGCTCATTGAAGAGACGCTAATCCTGGTGCAAACCGCTGGCCTGCAGGCACGGATCGCCTTTACAACGGAATTAGATCCCAGCCTGCCGCCGATCGTCGCCGATCGCGAACTCATCAAACAGGTGATCCTCAATATTTTAATCAATGCGGTGCAGGCGATCGCTGCGCGAGGCGAAATTCGCATCCGTACCTGGCAATACTCGGCCTCGCAACAGGCCGTGATGATTGAAGATAATGGCAACGGTATCGATCTCGCCATACAGAAGAAAATATTCGATCCCTTTTTTACGACAAAAGCATCAGGCACCGGTCTTGGACTGGCGCTGAGCCAGCGCATCATCAACGCGCATCAGGGGGATATCCACGTAACCAGCCAGCCTGGCTG
>NZ_JAHLRC010000177.1:0-5610 GCF_018919545.1 Citrobacter sp. S46_ASV_140 | reverse complement strand
CATGTTAGGTAAAGAGCTGAGCTTGCCACAGCCGGTTTGGACAAAACTTAACTTCGCCTGGGCCGTCTTCTTTATCCTGTGCGGTCTGGCGAATATCTATATCGCGTTTTGGCTACCGCAGAATATTTGGGTCAACTTTAAAGTGTTCGGCCTGACCGCCCTGACTTTACTATTTACGTTACTGAGCGGAGTCTATATTTACCGCCACCTTCCGCAGGAAGATAAATCGTAATAAATGCTCGCCAGATCTCCGGATCTGGCGAATTTTTATCCCTTCGCGTTCCTTGTTGCCATCAACCTGGCTTACTTCCACCCCGCAGGCCGCATCCCCTCTGTTCTCAGCGCGTAAATTCTAGTAGCATCGCGCCTGTAATCTTTCTCTATAGTCGGTTCTACAATGACAACAACGAATAACACTCCCCAGGGCGAACTGGTTTTACGCACTCTGGCTATGCCTGCCGATACCAACGCAAACGGTGATATTTTTGGCGGCTGGCTGATGTCACAAATGGATATAGGTGGCGCTATTCAGGCCAAAGAGATCGCACATGGTCGCGTGGTAACGGTGCGGGTTGAAGGAATGAGCTTTTTGCGCCCGGTTGCCGTGGGCGATGTGGTTTGTTGCTATGCACGCTGCGTGAAACGCGGGACGACCTCGATCAGCATTAATATTGAAGTCTGGGTGAAGAAAGTCGCTTCAGAACCTATCGGCCAGCGCTATAAAGCTACCGAAGCCCTGTTTATCTACGTTGCCGTTGATAAAGACGGTAAACCGCGGCCGATTCCCTCCCTGGCCTGATAGCACGCGCAAGCATCGCCATCCGGCAATCATTCTGCCGGATTTGGCGGCGTAACGCCAAATCCGGCCTGATGCTTACTCGATCTGTGTTGTGCCGTTCAGGCGGAAAACAATATTCACCACCAGCCCGGAACCAGGCTTACCGGCTTCATAACGCCATCTGCGCATCGCATTTTTCACTTCACGCTCAAACATATTCGCAGGCTGTGCGGACAGAACTTCCACATTTTCAACCCGGCCATCCGAGGTCACGTCAAATTTGACCTTCACACGGCCTTCAATGCGCAACGCCTGTGCACGTGCCGGATATTGAGGCTGATTACGACTTAAGGCTCGCGGACCAGATGGTGCACTCACCGCCGGTTTAGTGGTTGCCGGAGCGGTACTGGTTGTTGGACGCGCAGGCGCCGTATTTTCAAACGGGGACGCCGGACGAGGCTCTGCTGGTTTAACATCACGCTTCGGCTGCTCTTCCACCTTTTTCACCGGTTTTGGCTTCGGCTTAGGTTTGGGCTTCGGTTTCTCAATCACTACCGGCGCTTCTTTTGGCGGTTCGGGGATCGGTTCTGGCTCCGGTTCAGGCTCGACGACGGGTTCCGGCTGCGGCTGAACGGCCTGAGGCGGTTCAAGATCGGCAGGCGCAACCATCGTCACGGAGATCGGCTGCGCTGGCGCAGGCAGTTCAATAACCTGATGTACCGAGGTATACAGCAAACCTGCCACTACAGCACCATGAATGCCGACAGAAAGTAACGTAGGCCAGGGAAAGCGACGAGGTAAATCAAGGGTCATTGAAGTCATAATCGTTTCAGTAAAAAAACCAGGCCCTGATTTTAAATGCAAATAGCAATCATATTCAATAAGACCGTGAAGCTAACTGGCATTTAAAACGCGATTTTATGATAAAAAACCATTTTCAAAGTATGGCCTTAACATATTAGTTATCTTTCCGTTGCAGTTACCAGGCCTTTCCAATAACGTAAATATGACCTTTTACCGTTCAAGGAGCTCTACCCGTGCTGTACGTTATTTACGCTCAAGATATCGCAGACTCTCTCGAAAAACGTCTTTCCGTACGCCCTGCTCATCTGGCTCGTCTGCAACTCCTTCATGACGAAGGCCGTTTGCTCACGGCGGGTCCCATGCCAGCGGTTGACAGTAACGACCCGGGCGCCGCAGGCTTTACCGGCTCAACGGTGATCGCAGAATTTGAATCTTTAGAAGCCGCGCAGGCGTGGGCGGAAGCCGATCCCTACGTAGCGGCAGGTGTTTATGCGCAGGTTTCAGTAAAACCGTACAAAAAGGTTTTTTAAATTTAAATAATCTAATTTAAATTCAAATACATAAAAATTAATAATCATCCACAATCCAAATTAAGGGCGCATTTAGGTACACATTAACCTACGCGCCCTCTCTTTTAGTTACCGCCTATACTTTCAGTCTGACATATGGCTGGAGGTTCCTATGTGTGGACGTTTTTCACAGTCAATGACGCGTGAAGATTATCTTGCCCTGCTCGCTGATGAATCAGAACGCGACATTCCATACGATCCAGAACCCATCGGAAGATTCAACGTAGCACCAGGAACAAAAGTTTTGCTGCTGAGCGAACGTGATGAGCAGTTGCATCTTGATCCAGTTATGTGGGGATACGCCCCCGGTTGGTGGGATAAACCGCCGCTCATTAACGCACGGTCTGAAACTGCAGCCACCAGCAGAATGTTTAAACCACTCTGGCAGCATGGTCGCGCAGTTTGCTTTGCTGATGGATGGTTTGAGTGGAAAAAGGTAGGCGATCAGAAACAACCCTACTTTATTCACCGGGCAGACGGTCAGCCGATTTTTATGGCGGCGATCGGCAGCACACCATTCGAACGTGGAGATGAAGCAGAAGGTTTCCTGATAGTGACAGCTGCAGCTGACAAAGGGCTGGTTGATATTCACGACAGACGACCGTTGGTACTGTCACCAGAAGCCGCGCGCGAATGGATGAGGCAGGATGTTGGGGGGAAAGAAGCAGCGGAAATTGCAGCCGACGGTGTCGTGCCGGCTAATAAATTTATATGGCACGCCGTAACGCGTGCCGTTGGGAATGTGAAAAATCAGGGTGCCCAGTTAATCCAGCCAGTGTAACGCAGCATTACATTGTCAAAATAATAACAACCATTTGATAAAGTTGAAATTATCATGCTTTCAACTTTCAAAAATAGCTATTGGCTACCTTTAACAACTCATTGATTATCTAAACTTTGATTTTAGTTTTGGGGAGCGTTTTCACCAAGAATCCAAGTTTTTCACGCCGGCACATTCAACACGCTACCACTACTGGCAAACCTCGATGATAAAGTTTTTACTGCCGCTGAGGTCCGCTATGAGCGAAGAGCTGTCATGCTTCCCTATGGAACAGGTTCTCAATGATGGCATCACTTAATAATGAAGGGAAGCAAGTCAACGAATCATAACAGGAAAGCCCATTATACACGTGTATAATGGGCTTTCCTGTTATGACATGGCGAACTTAGCTGGAGGTCCGCAGTGAGCGAGGAGCAGACGTTCACTTACAACTGTAAATCTTATTGGATACATCGGCGTCTCTGCATTTGCATAAAGCATTTCATTTAACGTAAACATAATCCTGAAGTGAATCGCCACGGGTAACCTAAATGCGATACTGCTAAAGCGAGAATTTAAAGGTGATAGCTACTGGCACTAAATCAATCAGTTACAGACTGATTGTGGTTAAATAATGCGCTAAGAGTACAATGATTTCCGATCTCCATACCAATCCCTTTTAATCTAACTTCGTAATGACTACTGAGACACAATCTTGTAGAGTTTCCCCTCATCTTTTTTGCGGGATCTGAGAAATGACAGTCAGAAGTTATAAGGATTTAAATCTGGTCAGGGCTAACATCGAAACTGAATGCAGGCAGTTCATTCAAACCAGAACGTATGCAATTCAGTCAATTGGCCCGATGCCGGGGCAAAGGCCCGGACTCAGAGTGACATTCGCGAAAACAGGAGAGAACTTCGCTACCGTTAACATTTTCTATAACGGCGATGGCTCGTGTACAGTTCAGTACCTTACGGGGGCTAATCAGTCTCTGGGCAAGGAGCTTGCTGATCACCTTTTTGAAACCATTAATCCTGCAGAATTTGAACATGTAAATATGGTCGTGGAAGGGTTTGTGGAGGACACAATTTTACCTGTGCTTGAGTTATCAGCAGAAGAAACGCATATTGAGTTCAGGGAACACCTTCGTAACACTCATTCCATCGTGTGGAAAATCACCTCTACTACCTATCAGGATGAATTGACGGTTACCCTGCACACCACAACAGGCAAGCTTCAGATTCAAGGACGCCCGCTATCCTGCTATCGGGTTTTCACCTTCAATCTGGCAGAACTGCTTAATTTGCAAGGTCTGGAAAAAGTGTTAATCCGCCAAGATGATGGCAAAGCGAACATTGTTCAACAAGAAGTCGCCCGCGCTAACCTGGAGTCTATAATGGGAGATGCTTATCCTCACTTGCACGCCACTGCTGAAAAATTGCTCATTTCAGGTCTGTGTGTTAAGCTTGCCGCCCCTAAATTGCCAGACTACTGCATGTTGCTCTACCCGGAACTTCGCTCCGTTGAGGGTGTCTTAAAGAATAAAATGTACACATTTGGCATGTCTGTTCAGCAACCTTTAGGGTTTGGGCCTTTTTTCGATAAAGTTGGTTTAAATTACACTTTGAAACCACAATACGCGGCCCCTCTTAGGCCAGAGCAGGCTAATATCATCAATGATGCCTATACTTTCTGGAATGGGGAACGTCATGCTGTGTTTCACATGGAAACGGTGGTTGATACCAGCCGCATGATTTCTGATATGGCCCGACTAATGACCAAAGCCACTAAAGCGTGGCAAATAATCAAGGATTTGTATCTTGTTTGAAATTACCGGAGTTAACGTTTCAGGATCTCTTAAAGCTGTCGTTATGGCGACCGGCTACGAGAACCCGTTATCTTCAGTCAACGAAATTGAGACGAAACTCACTGACCTGCTGGGCCAGAATGAAAATGGTAAAATCCTTTTCGACCTCCTATGCGCTAACGGTCTTGAGTGGAACCGATTTGTTACGCTTGAAATGAAATATGGCCGCATCATGCTGGATTCGGCCAAAATCATTGATGAGCAGGAAATACCAGCACAGATCCTGAGTAAACTGACCTTTACTTTACTGAATCACCCTGAGTACCTGGAAGCGTCCGTATTGACTCCCGATGACGTGCGCCAAGTCCTTTCAATGGATATGCAAGGGGCTTGATAGTTAGGAAAATGAATCATCGCTTTCTGACTATTCCATCCAGCCTTTCGTATACTTACTCCGTGTCGTGCCTGCCAACTTGAGCACTAATAAAGCGTAACTGGTTTCCACAGAGGATACATTTGTACGGATCCGTACGTAGGAACCTTTTTATCGGTGCTGCCAAGCCGGGCAGTTACGGTTTTTCCTCGCCTCCATCCGCAGAGCCTCATACACTTCCGGCAATAGAGTGGCCCCGGAAACAGCTGTATTCAAGTCTGAGATTGATCAGCTCGGACTCGATCAGGATATGCCGCTTTGGAGCCTTCCGCTGATGAGCGCATCCATGAGAAAATCCATCGACCAGGTTAGGTTTAAAGTATTCAACTAACAAGCTGAGTGATCGCTCTCTTTTAATTTATATACTATGGTATTAGCAACGTCCGCTCTTGGCACATAGCAGCCCTTAAGCGGTAACTCGCCAGCATGGGGTGTCGGGGGGGCTGAGGTTCAAATCC
>NZ_JAHLRC010000176.1:0-5724 GCF_018919545.1 Citrobacter sp. S46_ASV_140 | reverse complement strand
GTATGGACCCGACCCTACAGCGAGAACCGCGAAGTGTTTCAATTTCGTATCATAATATAACAACAATGATAACTTTTTAATGAAAATAAACTATATATAAATCAATGTATTGTGTCTTTTTGACTACATTGCAAAGAACAGAAAGATGAAATAACAACGACAAAGATGATTGCCATTAATTCTTTATGGACAGCGTCATATACTGCCTGGCGCCACCACGCGAAAACAGCATGAGTCTGAACGCGTCAACGGCACCAGGGAATGCCGGTGGTAGATGTAGATGGGAATAAATGTCAGCTTGTTGGTGAGCTGACATTTATTTTTCGTGTTGAGTAAAATTCCACCCTCGTTTTGACAAAGCCATAATTTGCGGTAGAGAGTCCCATGTTTCAGAAAGATATTGAAAATGCTGTAGTGCTTGTTGGTGATGAAATGAAAAAGTCAGATAATGCCTGGCTGTCCTTACGCAAAAAACGCCAGCGTATTGATCTGAAGAGTGATGGAAATATCTTGTTTCTGGAGAAAGGGGCCGTCTCTGTTCATCGTGTGGAAAATGATTTAGTGATGGTAAGTATATCTGCACCGGCCATCCTCGGCTTGCCCCAAATGCGTACGGAAGTTGCCGGACACTATTTACGTTGTGATACCGATTGTGAAATGTGGGCGATGAGTGCACCCAATGCCGAACTTTTGTTCACTGCGAAGAATCTTTGGAAACATGCATTTGATATTTTAACGCTACATCTGCAACGCTATTTTCAGCGAGAAAAATTGCAATCGCATCGCACTATCCGTGAATTGATTATTGAACACCTGAAGTATATTTGGTCGATGGAGCCTGAGATGCGTGAAAACACATCTGTGTATACATTCATTCTCGCTCGAAATCATATCTCACGCAGTGCTATCCACAAAGTATTGCAGGAGTTAGTGAGTGACGGAAAAATAATTATGAAGCGAGGGAAACTCTCTTTTTTTGCATCTTAAAGTTAACATTAAAAGCATCTGACGTGTTTTTTTTGCACTCAGCTGGAATGATAATGAAAAAACTGAGTTTGTGATTTTTGTTAATTATCAGTATGTTGGTTTTTGTCTTTTTCTTCACCGCTGATGCCAGCTACGCGGAATGTCCATTTTTATCTATAAATTAGTATTTATTTATTAATTTGATATGAATATGATGTTCCCTCCAATAATAACAAAAGTCATATCGCCAATGACCAACGGCAGGCCGGAAAACCTTGAGGCACAGCATAGCCGACTGTTTGGCAACCCTACTACCGATACAACGGATGTTCGCGCTGCACTGCAAAACGCGTTGGATCACAATACCTTTGTCCTGCTGGCCCAGTCTATCGTCAGTACTCGTGGTGATGAATCCTATCATGAGATATTGATCCGCATGCTCAATGAGCACGGGGAGTTTATTTCCCCTGACCATTTTCTGTCGGTTGCACGCGACACAGGGTTAGCACCCGATATCGATCTTTGGGTTATTGAGAACACCCTGAAGTACATGCGCTACCATCCGCTGAGTTGTTTTTCCATTAACCTGGCGCCAGTGACGCTATGTCGTTCAGGTATCGTTGCAAAGATAACTGCGTTGTTGCAGGAATATGTGGTGATACCGCAACGGATTATTTTTGAGATAACCGAGGCTGATACCCTGTCAGATAAAGAACACACGGCAGATACACTACGCTTACTACGTCAATTGGGATGCCGAATCGCGATTGATGACTTCGGTGCCGGGTTTGCAAGCTATGAACGCCTGATGAACATTGAAGCAGATATTTTGAAGATTGATGGGTCTTTCGTTCGTAGGATTATAAAATGTGAGGTTAGTCGCTATATCATCGAATCTTTCTGCCGGGTTGCGGCAATGAAAGGTATGCAGGTTGTCGCCGAGTTTGTTGAAAGTGCCGAAATCCAGATGCACCTGGAACACATGAATGTCGGGTGGTTACAGGGATACCACATTGGCAAGCCACAACCGTTGTTTACGTTAGAGTAATCTATAATCCGTTTATTTAAACGTATCATCACGATGCTGTAATCTGCCGATAATATAACCTCCTGGCGGAGGCTATATTAATATCAAGAACATTAGCTGACCAATAATTTACGGATCCTGTAGCTGAAGCTGATTCTCTAAACGCCTATCGCGCAGGGTTGCATAAATAAAGGTAATCACAAACAGCAGGGAAAATAGTACGACGATGGTGGGAGCCGGCGCGCTGTCGATGAAAAATGACAGGTACACGCCCATAAATGAGGTAATGACCGACATCGCCACCGCCAGCCATAAGGCGTGGGAAAATTTCCGCGTCATTAAAATCGCGATGGCGCCAGGTGCAATCAGTAATGAAATTGACAAAATAATCCCTACCGATTTTAGCGTGGCGACAATCGTCAGGGCGATCATGCACAACAGGCCGTAATGCAGCAGTGCGGTGTTAAGCCCACTGGCCTTTGCCTGATGTGGGTCGAACGCATGCAGTAGCAAATCTTTCCATTTAAGTCCGATGATAAGCGCGATCCCCAGAGTAATAACCGCGGTTTGCATGATATCGCTTAACGATACGCCCAGCATGTCGCCGAACAGAATATGATCGAGATGGACTTCTGACTGGATAGAGACGTACAGCACCAGACCCGCACCAAACATCCCGGAGAAAACAATACCCATGATGGTGTCGCGCTTGATGCGGCTGTTATCGTCGAGGTATCCGGTCGCCACCGCGCAGAACAGACCGGCGATAAACGCGCCAATTGCCAGCGGGATGCCCGCAATCCACGCCAGTACAATCCCTGGGAAAACCGCATGACTCATGGCATCGCCCATCAACGCCCAGCCTTTGAGTACTAAAAATACCGACAGCAGCGCGCAAGGCACAGCGACGATGGTAGAGATGACCAGCGCATTAACCATAAAGCTAAACTGAAAAGGTTCCAGCAGCGTTGTTAAGATCATACTTGCTCCTTGTTCACCAGACGGGCGCGGCGGCGATTCGCCAGCAGACCGTGTTTTGGTGCGAAGACAAATGCCAGCAGGAACAGCAGCGTTTGCAGAACGACGATAATTCCGCCGGTTGCCCCGTCCAGCCAGTAGCTTAGCCAGGCGCCGAAAAAGCTGGTCAGGCTGCCGAGCGCCACGGCGATGGTGAGCAGGCGAGGAAAACGATCGGTCAGCAGCCAGGCCGTTGCACCGGGCGTAACCACCAGGCAAATCACCAGAAAGGCGCCGACGGTTTGCAGTGCGGCGATCGTGGAAACGGAGAGCAACGTAAAAAACAACAGTTTCAGCCGACCCGGATTCAGACCGATAGACCGCGCGTGGTTTTCATCAAAAAAGACCACCATCAGATCTTTCCACTTCAAAAACAGAATGGTCAGCGAAACCACGCCGATGATCGCCAGTTGCAGAATATCTTCCGGCGCAATCGCCAGGATGTTACCCAGAATAATGGTCTGGATGTTCACCGACATCGGATTAAGCGACACCATAAACAGCCCGATACCGAAAAAGGACGAAAAAATCAGCCCGATAATGGCATCTTCCTTCAGGCGTGAACGCTGATTGAGAAACAGCATGCTGCCCGCCGCCAGTCCACCGGAAAGAAATGCGCCCAGCGCAAAGGGAAGCCCTAACATATAGGCTCCGGCCACGCCTGGAACGATCGAGTGCGACAGCGCATCGCCAATCAGCGACCACCCTTTGAGCATCAGATAGCAGGAGAGAAATGCGCACAGGCCGCCGACCATCGCCGAAACCCACATGGCGTTGAGCATGTACTGGTAGCCAAACGGCTCCGTTAGCCAGTTCATGATTACTCCCCCTCGCTTGCCGCGCGTCGCGAAATAAACGGACGTTCATCATCGGTAATCACGTGTTGTTCACCGCCGCTTAGCGCGACGTGACGCAGAACGCCGCTGAATGCCAGTTCGAGATTCTCGTGGGTAAAGGTGGTTTCGGTTGGCCCACTTGCCAGCACCGTGCCCTTAATCATCACCGTGTAATCGCAAAATTCGGTGACGGATCCCAGATTATGGGTAGAGACCAGCATAGTCCGGCCTTCATCACGCAGTTCACGCAGCAGATCGATGATCCGGGCCTCGGTTTTCACATCCACGCCGGTGAAGGGTTCATCCAGTAAAATAACCTGCCCGTCCTGTGCGATGGCTCTTGCCAGAAAAACGCGTTTTTTCTGCCCGCCGGACAGTTCACCTATCTGGCGATGGCGATAGTCCAGCATATCTACCCGCGCCAGCGCCGCATCCACGCAGTCGTGGTCGATTTGTTTTGGTCGACGCAGCCACCCCATATGGCCAAAGCGGCCCATCATCACTACATCTTCCACCAGTACCGGAAACGACCAGTCCACCTCTTCTGACTGGGGGACATAGGCGATCAGATTTTGTTTGAGCGCCTTATTAACCGGTTGTTGCAGAATCGATATTTCCCCTTTCGCCAACCGGACAAAACCCATCAGCGCTTTAAAAAGCGTTGATTTTCCCGAACCGTTTACGCCGACCAGAGCGGCAATTGAGCCGCCCGGAACCTGAAAAGTGGCATCCCGCAGCGCGGTGTGGCCGTTGCGATACGTCACCGTAACCTGATTCACGGTAATCGCAGATTGACTCATTTTTGGCTCCTTAACCCGTCGTTGATGCCGCTGAGGATGGTTTCTGTCGTCACGCGTAGTAAATCCAGATAGGTCGGTACCGGACCATCGGCAGCGCTGAGCGAATCGACATACAGCACGCCGCCGTAATACGCGCCAGACTCGCGGGCGACCTGACGCGCAGGTTTGTCGGACACGGTGCTTTCGCTAAATACGGTAGGGATTTGATGTTTTCTGATCGCATCGATCACTTTGCGTACCTGCTTGGGCGTGCCTTGCTGATCGGCATTGATCGGCCACAGATACAGCTCTTTCAGGCCGTTATCACGCGCGAGGTAAGAGAATGCGCCTTCGCTGGTGACCAGCCAGCGTTTATCAGCAGGGAGCTTCGCCAGTTCTGCATGCAGTGGCGCCAGAGTCTGCTGGATTTTCGCTTTATAATTCTCCGCATTTTTCTGGTAGGTTGCGGCATGGTCGGGATCGTATTTCATCAGCGCATCGCGAATGTTATCCACGTAGATAAGCGCGTTCTCCGCTGACATCCAGGCATGCGGATTCGGTTTGCCGTTGTACGGCCCTTCGCTGATACCCATTGGCTGCACGCCATTTGAGACCATGACCTCCGGTACGCCGGACAAATTTTGGTAGAAGCGGGCAAACCATAGTTCGAGATTAAGGCCGTTGGAGAGAATAAGCTGTGCGCCTTGCGCCCGTTTAATATCCCCCGGTGTGGGTTGATATTCGTGAATTTCTGCCCCGGGTTTGGTGATGGAACTGACGTCCGCCGCGTCACCTGCCACGTTGCTTGCCATATCGGCAATCACCGTAAAGGTGGTTATCACTTTGAACTTTTCTTTCGCCCAGGCAGGTGACAGCGTAAGCGCCGTTAACACGCTGGCAAGGAGAAATGACTTCAGATGGGGCAGATGCGGCATAGTATCCCTCACAACAAAGTGGTTAATTTATCATCGAATATAGCCTTTGCTATGTTATATAGCACATGGCATAAACAAATGAAAATAATTCTTATTTGCGTAGGGTGCTAAGGAATGTATCACCGCCAGGTAATAGTCCTGCGCTTAGTTAAGGTGTATTATTT
>NZ_JAHLRC010000175.1:0-5744 GCF_018919545.1 Citrobacter sp. S46_ASV_140 | reverse complement strand
AAGATCAATAAGAATGATAATCGTCTTCTGAAGACTAAAAAAACGTTCATCAAAAAAATTATTGATGAGTTTACTGGTGAGAATGCTCTCAAAGATATTTATACTACATTAGTACACGTTGTTAAGAAATTAAAATTTATAACAATTGAGGTTGAAACTGATTATGATGCTTTTCTGTTATTTGAGTCATTAAACTCAAAAGGTATGGATCTCAGTGTTGCTGATCTTTTAAAGAATAAAATATTAATGAAAGCCAATGGGAATGAGGAGCAAAGCGAGCTTCTACTGAATAATTGGGAGTCTATGATTTCATCAATTGAATCTAGCAGGCTTTCCCCTGTTGACTTTTTGCGGGTTTATTGGGAGGCAATCCAAGGCTCTAATATCACGAAGAAAGAACTTTATAAGCATATTGGAGCACACATTGATTTATCGGAGGATATAGTTTCTTTTTCAAAAGATCTCAAAGAAACAGCTGCTGATTTTTCTAGTTATGCCTCTTCTGAATTATTTTTTCCAACATGTGTAAATTACTCTGGAAAGGAAAAATACCTTTCATATTGTGGCGAAATAAACACGCTAAAATATACAACATGCTTGCCATTACTAATGTATACATATCGTTTCAGATCAGATTTTATGGATGTAATGGCAAGACTGAGTTTATCCTTTCTCTTTAGATGGATCACTATTTGTGATTATTCAGTTGGCGGAGCAAAGAAAGTATTTGACGAAGTGATTCGCCGACTGATTGCTGGAGATAGTAATGAAGAAGCGATACAGCCATTTTTCAGCCAGCATGATAAAATAGGTGATGATCCTTTTATTGTTGCAATGAGACAATTCAAAGCACAAGATAATCAAATCGCAAAATATATACTCTCAAAGTGTTACTTATATGATAATAAAATGCAAAGCATACCTAATTATAATGAAGTTCATTTAGAACATGTACTTCCGCAATCTACTATTCTATGGGAGAAGGATGAACACTTTATTTTACCTAAGGGAACATTTGCAAAAGATTATGTGTATAATATTGGAAACTTAACATTGCTTCATAAGCAAATTAACCAAAGTATAAAAAATAAGGTTTTTTCAGATAAATGTAACCATTATGAAGATTCTATATTTCCTGAAACAAAAAATATATTTGAGCTATCTAGAAATGGAAACTATTGGAATGTTGAAATTATTGAGCAAAGAGGCAATGATATTGCAAGACAAGCACCATTTATATGGCCATTGTCTTGCAATTAACAATATATAGTGAATTAATAGCCCTTATAGAGGGCTATTAAGCATTTTTATAAAACAGCTACAAGATCTTTTAGATTTCTATAGTTCCTTAAGCCCGCAATCCCATCTTCAACATGTGCAGCCCAGGCTCTGACCATTTCTTTCTGATCTAACTGTGGATAAAGCATCTTCAGCACAAGTTCTGTAGTGTGCATCGTTTCACCAAGCCAGGTTATTTTATCAAGCACAAGCTGGCCGTCTAACTTCCTGTTATCTTTCTCTGGTAAAAAACGAAACTCACTTTCTACAGAACGGAAAAATGCAATACGAGCGGCTACGTTTGGAGTAACTCCTGTAAATCCTTTTAGCCTTTTGAGCTGTTCTTCAGTCTGGCGAGTAAGCTGCATTCGATTCGGGAGCATTAAATTGCCTCCTTAGTTAGTTGCCAGAAATATCCTGGCTTCAACGCTGATGACTTGGTATGCGCATTAAACACAATCTCATAAGCATGAGAGATATCATCGCGCAATTGGTCAACAAAGTAGCGTTCGTCTACTTCAGTATCAGTTGACAGTAGTACAACTTGGTGGCTGGCAAATGGGAAATAGTGATTAATTAACTTATCTCTGTGCTGTGAATCTAATCGTCCTAATGGTGTGTCAATAATCACCGGTAAATCACGGCCAGAGGTTTTAGCTAATGCTTCAAGAATTGCAATAGCATAAATTTGCTTTTCGCCTGCTGAAAGCAGCTTACGATTTATTACATTACCTTTTTCATCAATGAGTTCAACATCAAATGTTTCTGGATTAATGTGCGCATTGAGCTGCAAATCTTCTTTACGAGCCAGTTTTCGATAAGCTACTTCGAAATTCGTTGATAGTGTTTTTACTCGTGCTTGAGTTAAAACTTCACTGTAGCGATCGAGCAAGTTAATCGTTTCTTGGGCATTATTAAATGCGCTATTAAAACTGTGCTGATTACGAGCAGTATCATGTGCTTTTTGCACTTGACGCACGCACTCTAACTGCTGTTGTTTGGTCCTTTTCGCGTCTTCAAGTAATGCGCGATATTCTTGCTTCTTCACTTCACGTTGTTTATCAAGCTCACGGATTTTATCAAATATATCAAGAAGCTGGTCATCCTCTGGTGCTCGAGCAATATTGGCTGCAGCCTGTTCCAGCTGTTCCTCAATTTCAACTAATTGATTACGATAAAGATCAAAACGCTGCCAGGCCTTTTTGCTTTCTTGCTCGATAGCTTGCTGAAGCATACCTGCTTCACGTTCAGATATATCGAACAGCAGTTCACCCTTTGGTTTGGTTGCAATATAATCTTTTAAATTATCCTCAATTGCTTCAGCTGCTATTTTCCCGGAAGTACTGGAACGGAATGCTATATCGTTTTTAAGCTGGGTTAGAAATTGACCAAGCTCACTTTCAAAGTTCCTTGCTTGCTTGATTTTTGTTTCTGTTGAGATCTGCTCAAGTAAACGTGTTAACGTTTTTGGCGCTAAAGCATATGGTAATGAACCATCACATTCATGACGTAACGCTTTTTCAAGACGGTCTTTTTCTTTCAACAGCGTTTCGACTTTTTGCTTTTCCTGAGCTTTGGTTTGAGCAAACGCTCCACCCTGAGCATTAAGTAGGCCTTCATAGCGAATAATCTCTTTAGACAACAGATCTATTCGCATCTTTGAAAAATCCGCCTTCTCAAGCAGTTTTTCAGTCTGGAATGCGTAATCTTTTATTTGCTTTTCCAGTGCAGAAAGCTGTTGCTGCTGTGTAGCTGCAAGTTGGCTCGATTGCTGACGCTTGATAAAAATCATTAAGTCATTGCGTAACTTGGCAATTAAATCTAGCCCTAACAGGCGGCGAACTGCGGTTTTCAAAATATTACCTGACTCGTCCTCTGCAAGTTCGGCAATTTTTTCGCCATCAAAGAAGAATAAATCAGCAATACCATGAGGGATGAGTTCATTGAGAAAACCCTGGCATTGATCATAATCCAGTTCCTCTAAAGGCACTCCATCTTGTAAAAGTGACAGTTGGTCTTTCTTTCCTTTTTTCCAGGTTCGGGCCACCGTGAACTCGGCTTCCTGACCACCTTTGTTATAAGTAAAGGTCAGCTCTATTGCAGCCTCATTTGGTTGCTCACTGGTAATTGTTCCATTATGAATTAATGAACTGAGCTCATTAATATAATCTTGGTTTTGTGTTGATAAGCCGAATGCCAGCCGAC
This sequence comes from Citrobacter sp. S46_ASV_140, assembly GCF_018919545.1. Classification (NCBI taxonomy): domain Bacteria; kingdom Pseudomonadati; phylum Pseudomonadota; class Gammaproteobacteria; order Enterobacterales; family Enterobacteriaceae; genus Citrobacter; species Citrobacter sp. S46_ASV_140. The sequence goes on along the minus strand of NZ_JAHLRC010000175.1, from coordinate 2,261 downwards.
CATATAGTGCCAAACGAATGGCTGAGAGAATGGATGTTTTACCCGCGCCATTTAACCCACCGAATAGTACGATAGGACGTGGGTTGTCATCATTAGGGCGTTTTCTAGGCGCTAAATCGATGATATGTGTTCCATTGAAAACACGAAAGTTACGCAGCACCAGTTGTTTAATTAGCATGTTCGTTTTCCTTACTGGTCAGCAAGTATGATTCACTCGCATCTATAATTCTGCGCTGTAAAACCTGAAGCTCCGCTTCCAGCTTTGCGACTTCCTCTTGATGAATATCTCGCTCGTTGCGTTTCTGCAATGTTTCTTGTTGCTGTTTAATTTCTTCTAGACTTCCCCAGTCTTGTTTGAGGATTGTGCCAAGCTTATCAAACACCCCCTGACGTCTGCTCAAGCCTTCCATCGAGACTTCCAGTTCGATCAACTTCATAACCATCTCTGGTTCAACGTCAAATCCTTGGGCAATCTGTACAAGCAAATCTGCATCACTCGCATCAAAGCGTGATTGATCGTCAATGACCCAATCCAGATCTTTTTGGTACACCTCGCGGTAAATACCTGGTAATGAGTCATACCAATCCGGTTCGTTGGGATCTTTCAACCATTCCTGACGGATTGCATGTAGCTCTGGTTGTGTAATCAGCGTAATTTTATGACCTTGAGCATTCATATCACGCTCAATTTCCAGTAATTCCTTTAACCATTTTTGTCTGTATTTTAACCAGTAAGGACCAGGGACGTGCTTACGTTCGGCACTGATTTCTTCGCCGTCTTTTGCATATTGGTAACTCACTTTGCCTGTACGGCGTTTATAGTTACGGAAAGTGTCTTTATTTGCCGGATCTGTTGTGAAAGCTAGCAAATCTCGATACTTCAGCAGTGGGGACATCCATTCCTCACCATTCTTAATAAGGCTTTCCATCGCTTTATCTTTAGTCACGACCGTACAGGTCCAGCAGCCAAAGCGGGAGTTGCCGCAGGAAGGCGTGCTGTCATCGATAACTAATGGGCACTCACCTTGTGCTGAAGAATCCATGTAAAGCGTCCAGAGTGGACGGTTATTCCCACCCCAGGGATTTTCCCACTCATCGATATCCTCCGGTGCATAACGGAATGCGCCACGCAGAAGTTTCCACACATCTTCTACATCCCATGTGTCTATAGGTGTGTAGATAAACGCATTGGGCAGTGTGGTGTGTCGGGCAAGACGCGAACCGTCAATTTTATGCTTTGCAATAACTTGGGCACGAGATGCGCTTTCACTGCTGCGTGAACCCAGAACAACAATGACCTCGTCAAACTGGCTGACCTTATCCTTGATAAAGTCACTGACCGGATTGATCTTCATGCGTTCTGTACACCAGCGGAAGCTACGTGTTGGTGCGGGGTAGCCTTTACCCAGTAAGTTCACCCAAAAGGTTTCATGAGTTTTTGGCATAACGGCGTGTTGGGTGATTGGGAGTCCATCACGTTTTGCACCCGCCTCAATTAACCGCATAGTCTTTTTGATTAAATCGACAACAACGGGGGTTTCTACCAACGTATCTGATGACACTACAAAAATATCTTTAGTACGCATTTCTGGCGGAAGACCCAGCAAAGCCAGGTAAACCAGAGTGATCACTGCTGAGGAGTCTTTACCACCGCTATAGCCAATGACCCATGGACGTTTATCTGCGCAGTATACTCTTTGAACTTCTGCGACATATTCAGCCAGCGGATGCCCCGCAAACTGTTCTTGATTGATGAATTCTTCATAGTCGGCCAGATCGTAGGCCTGAGTTAATTTACTCATGAGACAACCATTTGAGCTTCAAGCTCCTGCTCTTCAGGAGTGAGGGGAATAGATAACGCGAGTTTAAGTGCATTGCATGTGAGCTGAATAGCTGTGCCCGTCTTACTCAGTTTTCCATGCTGCATTGCACGTTTAACCATTTCAGGATTGCTTTTACGCCAGTCGAAGGATTTAAGTTTCAATATTTTTTGTTGCCATTGTTCTGGCTCTTGAATGATAAGTGAGCGCCCCAAAAGTCCCAGTGCTTGCAAGCCAATACCGTGTGCATGCACATAGTCTTGTCGTAGCTGAGCGGGGGAAACTTCTTTTCGTGCAGCAAGCTGCCAATCAGGCATAACTTTGTAAATAGCTTGCCAATATTGTGTGGCAATAGCTGTGTTGTCTTCAATACTGCCTACTTTCGGGTCTTTGCCCAAAAGTGCTCGAGTTGCCTGTTTAATGCTACTCAGCGTGAATAAC
>NZ_JAHLRC010000174.1:0-5840 GCF_018919545.1 Citrobacter sp. S46_ASV_140 | reverse complement strand
AATTAATAGACAGTCTTTGTCAGACCTGACCATCATAGGAAATGAGGGGATTACTATTTTGATAAGTATCAAGCAATTACATGGAGGAGAACTATCGATAGAATAGCCTGTGCCTATTATAGAGTTAAACGTTACCAGGTTGTGTTCACACCTCGTTGCAATCGAATGTTCTGAAAATGGAATATCCTCAGGTTGTGCAGAATTCGGAATTCTGCATTATTTTCATTGGGATAGATTTATTTTTTGGATATTGCGCAGCACTAAAATGTGATCGACCGCACGCTTTACTCACCAGATACCGAAGCGAATGTCTACGCTTAATTGACGAGCGGGCAATAGCCTTAATCTTTCAACGTCCATCGGAGGTCTTTCGCATTATGCTCAACCAGAAACTACCCCACGCCCCTTCTGAAGAAATGACGATCGACATCGATCTGCTTTATGAAATGGATCCGTGCGAGTTAAAGCTGGATGAAATGATTGAGGCGGAGCCTGAACCGGAGATGATTGAAGGGTTACCCGCCTCAGATGCGTTAACTCCCGCCGATCGTTACCTCGAGCTGTTCGAACACGTTCAGTCGTCGAAACTGTTTGCCGATAGCAAAACCTTCCCCGACTGTGCACCGAAAATGGATCCGCTGGATATTTTGATCCGCTATCGCAAGGTTAAACGCCACCGCGACTTTGATCTGCGACGCTTCGTCGAGAACCACTTCTGGCTCCCGGAAACGCCCTCCAGTGAATATGTTTCTGACCCGGCAAATTCGCTGAAAGAGCATATCGATCAACTGTGGCCAGTGCTGACGCGCGAACCACAGGATCACATTCCCTGGTCCTCGCTGCTGGCGTTACCGCAGTCATATATTGTGCCCGGCGGACGTTTTAGTGAAACCTACTACTGGGATTCCTACTTCACCATGCTGGGTCTGGCGGAGAGCGGTCGCGAAGATCTGCTGAAATGTATGGCGGATAACTTTGCCTGGATGATTGAAAACTATGGTCACATCCCGAACGGTAACCGTACTTACTACCTGAGTCGCTCGCAGCCGCCGGTCTTTGCGCTGATGGTCGAACTGTTTGAAGAGGATGGCGTACGCGGCGCGCGTCGTTACCTTGATCATCTAAAAATGGAGTACGCGTTCTGGATGGATGGCGCAGATTCCCTGGTACTCAACCAGGCCTACCGTCACGTGATCAGAATGTCGGACGGCTCCCTGCTCAACCGCTATTGGGACGATCGTGATACGCCACGCGATGAGTCGTGGCTTGAAGACGTCGAGACCGCCAAGCATTCGGGTCGCCCACCCAATGAAGTGTATCGGGATTTGCGCGCGGGCGCGGCCTCCGGCTGGGATTACTCCTCGCGCTGGCTACGCGATGCAGGCCGTCTTGCCAGCATACGCACCACTCAGTTCATCCCTATTGACCTGAACGCGTTCCTCTACAAGCTGGAAAGCACTATCGCCAATATTTCCGCACTGAAAGGCGACAAAGGCACTGAAGCGCAGTTTCGCCAGAAAGCCAATGACCGCCGCGATGCGGTGAATCGCTATCTCTGGGACGATGAAAACGGCTGCTATCGCGATTACGACTGGCGGCGCGAACAAATGGCTCTGTTCTCTGCCGCCAGTATTGTGCCGCTGTATGTCGGCATGGCAACGCATGAACAAGCCGACCGACTTGCTAATGCGGTACGCAGTCGCCTGCTAACCCCCGGAGGGATTTTAGCCACGGAGCATGAAACGGGTGAGCAATGGGATAAACCCAACGGCTGGGCGCCGCTGCAGTGGATGGCAATCCAGGGTTTCAAACTTTACGGCGACGACCATCTTGGGGATGAAATCGCCCGTAACTGGTTAAAAACGGTGAATCTCTTTTATCAGGAACACCACAAGCTTATCGAAAAATACCACATCGCCGACGCCGCGCCGCGCGAAGGCGGCGGCGGGGAATATCCGTTGCAGGACGGCTTTGGCTGGACCAATGGCGTGGTGCGCCGACTCATCGGTCTGTATGGCGAACCCTAGCAACTGACGGTCTGAATTATCAGACCGTCAGTTAATCGCATCGTACAGTTCTGCGTGAATTTTTTGCCATTTCTTGTTCTCTGGGCTTGGCTGCGCGCGAACGCGTAGCTCGGCCTGTTCAAGGTCATACTGCTGACGCGCGACAACCGCCGGCACCGAACAAAAACTTTGCAGATAGCTTTTATGCAGCGATGTGAGTGACGCCCCATTCGCCATCGCATGGCTGACCGTAGTCATAAACTGCCGACATGGCTTACTCTCACTCATCTGCGAAGGGTAACGCAGCAGCAGCCTCAACACCTCGGTATTGCCTGCCGAGAATGCCTGCTCCGTCCACGCCAGCTTCCAGTCCATCCCGCCCTGCAGGAAAAGTGACGTCACACGGGTGTCGTTGCGCTCGATAGCCGCGCGCATGTTAAAGGCATCCCAGGTGATGCCCATTCGGGTCACCGACTCCCGCGCACCAGGGGCATCACGCCGTGGCTCCTCCTGCACGATTTCAACGGATAGCCCGGAAGACGCTTGTGGCGCTGGCGAAGTGAATAACCAGAACGCGCCCAGCGAAATCACCAGCACCATCACGCCGACCGCTACCCACAACATGCCGGAAATCAGCTGTTCACGTTCTTCCGCCGTGCGCCTGGCCCGCTTCTCCGGCGGATCGATACTGTCTGCGATTTCCTGTTTATCGCCCCCCGCCTGCTCGTCTTTTTGCTTTGCGCTTTCCCAAAACTGGCGAACCGTCGCCTCATCGGACGCCAGATACGACGCAGGATTAATGCGCGTACGCCGTTCTTCAAATGCCCGCTGCACAGGGTGAGTAATCTGTCGGTACTGGCAATCCAGCAACAGCAGTTGTACTGAGGTTAGCGGCTGCTGCGCGATAACGCAGTTACGGGCCAGGCGGCAGTCATCCAGGAACATCCTCAGCGTGATACGTGGCTCAACAAACGACATGAGCACCGAGGTATCGTTAAAAATCTCGCTAAAATGCCGAACGAATAACTTCTTATCGACAACCATCAGCGCCAGTTCGCTAAACATCATGCCGTCCAGCGCATCCCGACTTTCCCCCAGCTTTAACCAGCGACGCAGACGTTCACCGCCAAAGTGCTGTTTCAGGAAGCTGTTGAGCGGATGTTGATCCGGCCATACCCGCGCAATCAGGGATTTGAGGGTTAATTCTATTGCGCGAAGCTGACGCTGCGCCCGCATCTGCGCATCCGGCTCTGCACGTTCAATTTCGGTTGGATACTTCAGGAGGGGCTGTTGCTGGCGCAACTGTTCCAGAGAAGCGACAAAGCGCAGCGCAGAAATCAGTTGGTTTTCACTGACGTCCTGGCCATTTTCATATTGCGGCACGCTCTGCTGAAGATGGCGTAGCCGCAACGTGAACTGACTCAATTGCGCGTCATTCATCTGCAACCGCCTGGCGACAACGCCCCAACCTCCCAGATTCAATCGCGCCTGGTCAAGCTGCTCGAGAAACCAGCGTGGATCTTTACCCTCTGCGACGCGCACGCCAAGCATCAGCAAAATTTCTACCGAGGCCTGGCGGATTATCCCCAAACAATGTTCGAAGGGTGTACATGTCGCCTGTAACGCGCTATTGGTCATTATCTTCCCTAAAAGGACCCAAAAAGTGCGGCCTCACAATGGTGTGTAGTTATCTTTTTTAAATGCAGCGCTGTGCCGCCACAGACTAAAACACATTCATATAGCAAATAAATATGTTTTACAGTGACTTCCGCACAATCATTGAAAATTATTCTGGAGATAAGCCTGTGCCTGTACTGAAAACCTCGCGTTTGATCTGCCGCCCACTCACACATGACGACTGGGCGTTTTTCTTAACGTTACAGCAGAACGCAGATGTGATGCGCTTTGTCGCTGACTCGCGTACCGAAGAGGAGATACGGACAGTCTTTGACTCCCGCTTGCCTGAATGGTCTCCCGGCAGTCCACACTGGCTGTGCCTGGTCCTGTGCGATAAGGCATCGGGCGTACCGCTTGGGGTAACCGGATATATTCAGGATAGAAATGAATGTGCCGAGGTCGGCTTTCTGCTCACTCCCGAGGCGCAGGGCAAAGGTTATGGCGCTGAATCCCTGCATGCCGTTTGCGAGTATGCGTTTACCGCCGGAGGACTACGCCGACTGACGGCCTGCGTCACCGCAGGAAACGATGCCTCACGGCGTCTACTGGAAAAGGTCGGGTTCATTCTCGAAGGCACGCTGCGAGAAAGCTACTGGCTACATCAAACCTGGCATGATGACTGGATTTTCGGCCTGTTAAAACAGGAATATCAGCCGCCCGCGCCATCAGGCGTTTTGCTGTAAAAAATGGCTGGATGGCGGCTGGCGTAACGGGGTGTGTTTCTTAAAATAGGTCTCTTTGTACAGAGATTATTATGCCGCTGCATTCGACGCATTTCACGCCCGCCTGTATCGCATTTATTAAGCAATGGCAGGGCCTGTCGCTGGAAAAGTATCAGGACAAAAAGGGGATCTGGGTCATTGGCTACGGGCACGAAATCACCGCAGATGAATCCTTTGATGCCCCAATTATGCTGATGCAAGCCGAAACATTGCTGCTCGCGGATATAAATATCTGCGAGGCATTCATCCATAAGGAAATGCCGCAAATACAAGATCGGTTTCAACAGGAAGCGTTAATTGCATGGATGCTCAGCGTGGGGATTAGCCGGTTTTGCACTGCTGAATTCTGGCCGTGGGCTATTTCACAGCCAGAAACAGTCTGACTGTGAAATATTTTCCCATTATAGGGTGTCGTTTAGCATCATTGCCGCCTGCGTACGGTTTTTTACCTCCAGGCGCTGATACAGCGATTCAAGATGGGCTTTTACCGTTCCAGTGCTGATATTTAATAATCGACCAATTTGTTTATTAGATTCTCCGGCGGCCAGCATCGTCAGAATCTCCCGCTGACGCGCGCTGAGCAATCTGATATTTTGCCCGCCACATTCGGTCGCTGTGATGCAATCTCTGGGGATAAACATCATACCTATCGCGACGCTATTGAGTGCCAGCGTGAAGGTTTCCGCATCAGAATCGCGCGGAACAATGGCCAGCACGTTTAATTGCGTGACTTCCTGTAGCCATTTTTTACGGCAGTCCGTTGCGGTTACCAGCACTTTTACCTTCGCAAAGCGTGCTGCTATCTGTTGCAGCAAGCTACGGCAGAACTCAGCGTCAAAATCTCCATCCAGCATTACCAGTGCATCAGGATTGTCTTCCAGCGTCCGCCAAAGATCATCTGCCTGACTGACACCCTGAACATTCACTCCTGGAATACGCTCTTGCAAAATTACATTCATTCCATGAATAAATATTGACTGCCTGTCAAACATTATTAACTGCATTATTTATCTCCGTCTGAATAAGATATTAGCCTTAACACGCGGAAGGGTATTATCCGAGGGGCAAAATATGAAGTCACCATTTGGCGGAGGCTATTTTACCGATAGACGGAGAAGAAAGAAGCAGACGTTATAAATAGTTACAGCTGAAACCAAAGAATCACACAAAGGATCAAAATCGGGGTCAAATATTCAGAAAATCCTTAATATTTGATGTTCAAACCTGGACTACTAATATTAATAATCCGGAGTTTATATTCTTAGCTAAAAATAAGGAACTCACGATAACAGACAAATATGTTACAAAACAAAATATCGCATTAAATGATCATTCGGGCATGAGAATGGGAAGGTGATCATGGTTTCTGATGCAACAAATCCACTCCCGAAGAAGAATGAACTCTTCAGAACGTTTATCCCCGCTCTCTTTCAGC
>NZ_JAHLRC010000173.1:0-5948 GCF_018919545.1 Citrobacter sp. S46_ASV_140 | reverse complement strand
TCGTTATGGAGATCCTCTACAACATCTTTACCGTCTTTTTTAATCAGGTTATGACCAACGCGCCCTTGCTGTTGGGTATTGTGACCTGTCTTGGTTACATCCTGCTGCGTAAAAGCGTCAGCGTTATTATCAAAGGCACGATCAAAACGATTATCGGTTTTATGTTGCTGCAAGCGGGATCGGGCATTCTGACCAGCACGTTTAAACCGGTGGTGGCAAAGATGTCCGAAGTTTACGGTATCAATGGTGCGATTTCCGATACCTATGCCTCCATGATGGCAACCATCGAACGTATGGGCGATGCCTATAGTTGGGTGGGTTATGCGGTGTTGTTGGCGCTGGCGCTGAATATTTGTTACGTACTGCTACGGCGTATTACCGGCATTCGCACCATCATGTTGACCGGCCACATAATGTTCCAGCAGGCGGGCCTGATTGCCGTCTCTTTCTACATCTTCGGTTACCCGATGTGGACCACCATCATCTGCACCGCGGTGCTGGTGTCCCTCTACTGGGGCATTACTTCCAATATGATGTACAAGCCGACGCAGGAAGTGACCGACGGCTGCGGTTTCTCCATCGGTCACCAGCAGCAGTTCGCTTCATGGATTGCCTACAAAGTCGCGCCTTATCTGGGTAAGAAAGAGGAGAGTGTTGAAGATCTGAAGCTGCCGGGCTGGCTGAATATCTTCCATGACAACATCGTTTCTACCGCGATTGTTATGACCCTCTTCTTCGGCGCGATCCTGCTCTCTTTCGGCATTGATGTAGTTCAGGCGATGGCGGGTAAAACTCACTGGACGGTCTATATCCTGCAGACCGGTTTTTCGTTTGCCGTCGCTATTTTCATCATCACTCAGGGCGTACGTATGTTCGTTGCTGAGCTTTCAGAAGCGTTCAACGGTATCTCTCAACGTCTGATCCCGGGTGCAGTGCTGGCTATCGACTGCGCGGCGATTTATAGCTTTGCGCCCAACGCGGTGGTCTGGGGCTTTATGTGGGGCACCATCGGCCAACTGATTGCGGTGGGCATCCTGGTGGGTTGCGGCTCTTCTATTCTGATTATCCCTGGCTTTATTCCGATGTTCTTCTCGAACGCGACTATCGGCGTGTTTGCTAACCACTTTGGCGGCTGGCGCGCGGCGCTTAAGATTTGCCTGGTGATGGGGATGATCGAAATCTTCGGCTGCGTCTGGGCGGTGAAGCTCACCGGGATGAGCGCCTGGATGGGCATGGCGGACTGGTCAATTCTGGCGCCGCCGATGATGCAGGGCTTTGCCTCCATCGGCATCGTGTTTATGGCCGTCATTATTCTGATTGCACTGGCTTATATGTTTTTCGCAGGACGCACCTTGCGCGTTGAGGAAGACGCAGAAAAACAACTGGCAGAACACTCTGCTTAATAAGGAGTTCCGATTATGACCGTACGTATTTTGGCTGTATGTGGCAATGGGCAGGGGAGTTCCATGATCATGAAGATGAAGGTGGATCAGTTTTTAACCCAGTCAAATATTGACCATACGGTAAACAGTTGCGCAGTAGGTGAATACAAAAGTGAACTGAGCGGCGCGGATATCATCATCGCTTCTACCCATATCGCCGGTGAGATTACCGTATCGGGCAATAAATATGTTGTTGGCGTACGCAACATGCTGTCTCCCGCCGATTTTGGACCAAAACTGCTGGAAGTGATCAACGCGCATTTCCCTCAGGACGTGAAGTAAGGAGGCGGCCTATGAAATTACGTGATTCGCTGGCAGACAATAACGCCATCCTTTTACAGGCCGAGGCCAGCTCCTGGCAGGAAGCGGTAAAGCTGAGCGTGGATCTGCTGGTTAAGGCTGATGTGGTTGAACCACGCTACTACCAGGCCATCCTCGACGGAGTCGAACAGTTCGGCCCGTATTTCGTGATTGCGCCCGGCCTGGCGATGCCGCACGGCCGTCCGGAGGAGGGGGTCAAGAAAACCGGTTTTGCGCTGGTGACGCTGAAAACACCACTGGTGTTTAACCACGAAGATAACGACCCGGTCGACATCCTGATCACCATGGCGGCAGTAGACGCCAACACACATCAGGAAGTCGGCATCATGCAGATCGTGAATCTTTTTGACGACGAAGCCAATTTCGACCGTTTACGTGCCTGCCGTACCGCGCAGGAAGTGCTGGATTTAATTGATAACGCCACTGCGGCGGCTGTTTAAAAGGATACCAAAATGTCATTACCTATGTTGCAGGTTGCGCTGGATAACCAATCAATGTCTTCCGCCTATGAAACGACGCGTCTGATTGCCGAAGAGGTCGATATCATTGAGGTGGGCACGATTCTTTGCGTGGCAGAGGGGGTGCGCGCCGTACGCGATCTGAAGACGCTTTATCCGCATAAAATTGTGCTGGCGGATGCCAAAATCGCCGACGCGGGTAAAATCCTCTCGCGCATGTGTTTCGAAGCCAATGCTGACTGGGTTACCGTCATCTGCTGCGCGGATATCAACACCACCAGGGGGGCGCTGGAGGTGGCGAAAGAATTTAACGGCGACGTGCAGATTGAACTGACTGGTTACTGGACCTGGGAGCAGGCGCAGGAGTGGCGTGACGCGGGCATTGGGCAAGTGGTATATCACCGCAGCCGTGACGCGCAGGCGGCGGGTGTGGCATGGGGAGAGGCAGATATCAGCGCCATCAAACGCTTGTCTGATATGGGCTTTAAGGTCACCGTCACCGGCGGCCTGGCGCTGGAGGATTTGCCGCTGTTCCAGGGGATCCCTATCCACGTCTTTATTGCCGGACGTAGTATTCGCGATGCCGCCTCTCCGGTAGACGCTGCGCGTCAGTTCAAACGTTCCATCGCCCAACTGTGGGGATAAGGAGCGACTATGTTGTCGAAACAGGTCCCGCTCGGTATCTATGAAAAAGCGCTCCCCGGCGGGGAGTGCTGGCTGGAACGCTTGCAGCTGGCGAAGGAACTGGGCTTTGATTTTGTCGAAATATCGGTTGATGAAACCGACGCTCGCCTGGCGCGTCTTGACTGGCGCCGCGAGCAGCGACTGGCGCTGGTGGTCGCTATCGCTGAGACAGGGATACGCGTACCGTCCATGTGCCTGAGCGCTCATCGTCGTTTCCCCCTTGGCAGTGAAGATGATGCGGTGCGCGAACAGGGGCTGGAGATCATGCGTAAAGCCATTCAGTTTGCGCAGGATATCGGTATTCGCGTTATTCAACTGGCGGGTTACGACGTCTATTACCAGCAGGCCAATAACGAAACGCGTCGTCGGTTTCGCGATGGGCTGAAAGAGAGCGTGGAGATGGCGAGCCGCGCGCAGGTGACGCTGGCGATGGAAATCATGGATTATCCGCTGATGAATTCGATCAGCAAGGCACTGGGTTATGCCCACTATCTCAACAATCCGTGGTTCCAGTTGTATCCCGATATTGGCAATTTGTCGGCGTGGGATAACGACGTGCAGATGGAGCTGCAGGCTGGGATGGGTCATATCGTTGCCGTACACGTGAAGGATACCAAACCCGGTGTATTCAAAAATGTGCCGTTTGGTGAAGGGGTTGTTGAGTTCGAACGTTGTTTTGCGACGCTCAAACAGAGTGGGTACTGCGGACCATACCTGATTGAGATGTGGAGTGAAACGTCGGACGACCCGGCACGTGAAGTCGCGAAGGCGCGCGACTGGGTGAAGGCGCGAATGGCCAGCGCAGGTCTGGTGGAGGCGGTGTAATGCAAAAACTTAAACAGCAGGTTTTTGAGGCCAATATGGATTTGCCGCGCTACGGGCTGGTGACGTTCACCTGGGGGAACGTCAGCGCCATTGACCGCGAGCGCGGTCTGGTGGTGATTAAGCCTAGCGGCGTCGACTACCAAACGATGCAGGTAGATGACATGGTGGTTGTGGATCTGGTCGGCAACGTAGTGGAAGGGCGCTATCGTCCTTCTTCTGATACCGCCACCCATCTGGTGCTGTATCGCCGCTATTCTTCTCTCGGCGGCGTGGTGCACACCCACTCAACCCACGCGACGGCATGGGCGCAGGCGGGTCTGGCAATTCCCTCGCTTGGCACGACGCATGCGGATTACTTCTTTGGCGATATTCCCTGCACCAGGGCGTTAACTGAAGCTGAAGTTCAGGGCGAGTATGAGCAAAATACCGGCAAGGTGATTGTCGAAACGCTGGGGGAGGTGGAACCTTTGCATACGCCTGGCGTAGTGGTGTACCAGCATGGCCCGTTTGCCTGGGGCAAGGATGCTCACTATGCGGTACATAACGCCGTGGTGATGGAGGAAGTGGCAAAAATGGCATGGATTGCGCGTGGTATTAATCCGGCGCTTAGCCCCATCGACAGCTATCTGATGAATAAGCATTTCATGCGTAAGCACGGCCCAAACGCCTATTACGGACAGAAGTAACGACTAAGTCCTGGAGCCCAATCATTCAGGGGATGTTATCGATCTGGTTTCGGGACTTTGTTGCAAAAAAAGCCCCCTGTGATGGGGGCAAATTAAACTGCGGCAATGTTCTCGTTGGTTATTTCTGGTGCTAGCGGTAAATATCTGCACTGGCGTGCATATTTCCGTTACTACCGGGTTCCCTGGTGAGGATCACGTGGTAGTAGGTTGCGCCTTGCGCATCGGTCTCTTCATTCAGGGCCTGAGTGGCTTCACTTTCAGTGGCGAAGTTATGATTTATGTAAATGACGCCTAAGCTCTGCACATCATCCATATTCCTGGCCTGATGATTGTCAATTTTGATGGCTGCCGTTGCATTTGCACTAAGCAAAAGCATAGCCAGAAGGGTCAAAACACGGGCTCGCATATGTACCTCCTCGACTGCGGTCTCTGGTTGCCTCTCTCCTGTGAGTGATTAGCTTCTGATGTAATTTTAACCGCTACCGGCGCAGTCGATAGCGACCATTTCTGATGCAGTTGTTCAAAAAATTACCGCATGACCATCTTTTCTTTTATTAACAGGCCGCTGGTGTGTACCGCTGCGGTGAAAAATACCTGTCTTTCGCGCATAAGCACTTACCAAATAGTCAATTTAATCGGGTGAGTACGCCGTTTATAGTGAGCTGGATAATTAATATAACTTTATGATAATAAGGCAAAAACTTATGGATACTTCATTCATGGATTTCAGCTACTTTGTGATTATGTTTATGGTCGCGCTGGTGGCAGGCTTTATTAACGTGGTGTCGGGCGGCGGTGGTTTTCTCTCGATTGGCGCACTGTTAATTTCTGGTTTACCCCCGGCGAATGCGCTGGCAACCAATAAAATTCAGGCGCTGGGCAGCTCGCTGACCTCCGGGATTTATTTTTTACGCCGGGGGCATATCAACGTGCAGGAGCACAAGTATGTGTTTTTATCTGCCTTTATCGGTTCTGCGATGGGAACGACGCTTATCCAGTTCATTGAACCGGAACTGCTGAAGAAACTGCTCCCGATCCTGATTATCGCGGTCGCTATCTACTTTATTTTTGCGCCAAATCTCAGCGAACCGAAAAGAAAGCAGCAAGTATCCCTGTTTCTCTTCTCGTTGATCGGCGGGGGATGCATTGGCTTTTATGACGGCTTTCTCGGTGCCGGGGCTGGCTCCTTTTATACCCTCAGCTATATCCTGCTGTGGGGATACAGCATCGATAAGGCGCAAATTCACTCGAATTTTATTAACCTGGCATCCAACATCGCCTCGATATTGTTCTTCATTTTTGGCGGTAAAATGATCTGGTCACTGGGGCTGGTGATGTTTGCCGGGCAGTCCCTCGGCGCACGTCTTGGCGCGACGGTCGTACTAACGCGCGGCAAGAAAGTTATCCGACCCATGATTGTCATTGTCTCCATTTGCATCAGCGTCAAAATGCTGCTGGATATGTATTAATGGCGACATGATAAATAATCGTACAATTACCTTGAGTTTAGTGGCAGGCGCCAGTATTATGAC
>NZ_JAHLRC010000172.1:0-6011 GCF_018919545.1 Citrobacter sp. S46_ASV_140 | reverse complement strand
GCTCCAGCCTTTACAGTAATCTTAGACATATGTAATCCCTGACTTATGTGTTCGAATCATGTTGCCATACAGACTACATTTTGATAAGTAAAAACTACGAAATTTAAGGCTGATTAGATTCTTTAACCGAGTCGTAAATGCGCTCACACGTCATTCCAGCGAGGTAACGTTCGTCAGCAATTGCAGCATAACGTTTAGCTTCTGCTGCAATATCTCCGAGCATGTCGGCAAGCATTCCTGCGTCGGTGCCGGTTGTTTTGCTTCTAACGGAAGCGGCAAGATCTGCGGTGTGCTCTGTGGCGTCCAGGCGGGTGGCAAGCTTTGTTGCTTCGGTGCGCAACTGGCTAACAGTGGCAGACAGACCAGCAGCAGTGGCAGCATATTTAGCGGCTTTCGCTTGTGCATCTTTTACAGCCTCATCACGGGCAATAATACGCCCTTGTTCAATCATGCGGGCGGCAGTCTGCGCGTTCGCTGTTTGCGATGATTCAGCGCTGTCACGTTCCGCCCACTTTTTTTCCCAACCGCGGCTGCTCCATACACTGCCGGCGATGAATGCGACGGCCACCAGCAGCGAAATGGCAATAAACTGATAGCGCAGGCTCACTGGTCTATCCCCCAGCACGCCAGCGCGCTTTCCTGGTCGCGTCGTTCTACTTGCCCATAACAACCATTCTTCTGCCCTTTGGTCAGGCGACAATCGCGGCCACCGTCTTTTATCCACCAGAGGATCGCTTCACAGGCTCCTTTACGGTCGCCAGCATTAATACGCTTATAGAACGTGGACGGGAAACATTTTCCGGGGCCGATGTTATATGGGCAGAAAGAAGCGATACCCGCTTTCTGTGGTTCGGTCAGTGGTACTTTGATATTTCGGTCAACCCACGCCAGCGCTTTATCGCGTTCAATGGCGTTTACCTGGGCGCATTTCTCGGCAGACAGCTGCATGCCCTGAACTACTGGCTTACCATCAACCATCGTGGCGCCACGACAAATCGTCCAGAGTCCGCCGCCGTCGCGATACGCCGTCAGGCTGTTACCCTCTTTCTCATCCAGAAACTGATCGAGAATCACAGGCGCGGAAGCCCCGGCAAGAATCAAACCAACGACCGCTGCGCTCAGTTTATTCTTCAGCTTTGGTGACATTGCCATTAAGCCGGTCCTCCCTTTCCTTTTTCCTGTAATACCAGTTCACTGCACAGGTGATAACAGTGCATGCGATACCGACAATAATTGCCCAGTCGCTCAGGCTTAACCCTGCAATTCTGTCGGCCAACATCCAGGACACCTCTTTTGCTGTTTTAGCTGTTTCGGCGTATGCCTTCGCTGATACACCGCAGCCGGTCAGTGTGGTGCCTGTTCCATATGAAAGTCTGCTGTAAATGGTGCTCATTCTGGTCATAGCCTCACCTCCGATTTTTCGGATGGCGCTGTGTGTTTGAAAAGGGTCAGGCTTCACGGGCTGGATTTATCAACAAAGCATGTAGCAGATGATTCCCGTGAGCCTGAAAATAAAAAAGCCAGCACGAAGGCTGGCGAATCGAAAATTTTAAATCTTAAAAATTAGCTTTGATTTAGTGGCAGGAAGCGTCCTGTATGTCTCCGATAACTGCGCTATCGGTTTTATTAAATGAATAATTGCCACCAGTTTCCACATTCATGATAGTCAACGAAGTTTTACGATTGCCGCTCTCATCGTTGTAAACATTAATAAAAGCCGACTGTATTCTTGCATTATTTTCATTTTTAGTATCGGCAGAATAGGTTCTGATTTTATTCATCTCCGAATCAACCATATCCTCGACTTCAACATTAGCTCTAAACTCTACGCCATTGACCGAGATACCCTGAAAAACATTATTAGCATCAGTAAATAGGCTGAGCGATACTGCATCTTCAACTCCAATTTTACCTCCCCCCCATGTTGTACATTTAAAATGGAGTGTCGCAAAAGAGGTCAAGGGAGCAAGCGAAATTAAAAGCACTAAAATCTTGCGCATCGTGTACCGTTTAAAAAGAAAGGCAATTCCAGAAGTGTAGTATAACCGAGTAGTACAGCTAATTTTGTGTTTGGATCAATAACACATAAATAAGCTGCTAAAAACAAAAATGGCAGCTTATTTAATATATATGAAATATATGCTAATTAGTTCATTTCTGCAATACCTTGCTGATAATTTGCTGCCTTTTGTTGTGAACGTGATCGCGAAACATGAAGTAGCGCCTGGGAATCGAGTCCCTTATACAAGCTGATCATTGCATCGTAATGTTCCACGTAATTCTGAGACCAGTTTGTTTTATTAACGCCCACCAGCGCAGCCAGATCGCCATACTGATACGGATCCTTCCCGGATAATTCGCCTTTCACATCCTGCGCCGCCAGCCAGATGAGCTGCCGTAAACGGTCGGTGGTCTTCTTCGCCACCTTCTTTCCGGCCAGATGTTCGCAGAATTTCGACCACGCCCACTGAGTAATCAGCACCTGATTATCCCAGCGCACATTCTCGCTATAGTTCCATAGCAGCCAGGCCTTTTGGTGTTCTTCGAGCGCCATCAGTGCACGGCGCCACGATGCAGTGGAGTATTCAACCGGCTGTACCAGCGGAATATGCGATCCCTTGGCATGCGACTGTTTACCGGGGATTGGCGGGTTATCCAGAGTTATCATCTTGCCAGTAACCTCATCCTTCACCTTCATCTTCTTCCGCTTAAAGGTACCGGTATCGAACTGCGCGTTCTCAAGCCAGGCCATTAACTGCCCTTTCGTCGCACCACTTAAATCGGCGGTGGCCACCATCAGCTGCTGGCGCACGTATTCAAGAAATTGAGTGTTCATACAGTACCGCCTATGGTTTTGATGTAATTCTTCAGTATCCGGTAGTCCGTCAGCACAGAGCCCGGGAAATGATATAAGCGCAATCGCTGCCAGCGAACGCGGAGGTGATCGGCAAAGTAGGTTTCGAATGTCACGCTGCCTCCTGCTTTTTCAGTGCGCGTAAGTCGGCCAGCGCGGTGAACCTGATTTTCTCCAGTTCTTCGACTGTCCAGCGATGTGGGGTGTTATTGTTCTCGAGCGCCAATACCGGCTCTTCACCATAACGCTCCACCAGCGCAGCTCGGTATGCTTCGATATTCCCGGATTTAGGGACGTTGCAGACGTCACACTGAAGATGGATGTTGAAGCGAGTGAAGCGCAGATGCCCAGCGGCGGCCGTGGTCCGATAATGACCAGCATGCCAGGCGAACGCCGTTTTAGTTCCGCAGGAAATGCAGCCCCGCCCCTCTACCAACTCCGTCTCGCGGCAAATGTCATTTACGGCGCGCTGCGTCAGGTCACCCCAGTGCTTCAGCGGCTTAACTGCAGCTTTACGCTGGCGCCAGGCGGCTCGCTCTTTTTTCTCAGTGGCGCGCTGTTTGGCAGACTCCTTACGTTGTGCGGCCTCCCTAGCTTTTCTGGTCTGCTCTTTGCCATATGCGCTGGCACATTCGTACGAACAAACAATCTGCTCGTTTCGTACCGGATGGAACCACTGGCGGCATGCTTTGTTGGCGCACTTCCGGCGCGGTAGCTTAGCCATACTCAACCCCACGCCCTGTTTTGCCAGACCTTACTCGGGCGCGGCGCTATCTCGCTTTCCGGCAGCTGCACGCTGACAGTCCAGGTGATGTTGTCGCGATTAAGGCTGCGTTCTACCGTGGCGCCACGATGGCGGTAACTGGCCACCAGCTCGTCGGCCTGTTCGGTTGTGCATTCGTGATGGTGAAACCAACTTATTTTCATCGCCATCACCCCGCAAAGCTCATAAGCTGCGCAGCGGCGTTTTCCGCTTCTCGCTGAGTCTTGAATGTCCGGGACAATACCCAACGCCACAAAACATCGAGCGCGGCTTTGTACAGTTGCTGGAACTCGGTTTCGTCCATGTTAGCGAAGGCAATACTGCGGGGATGTTTACGAAGGGTGCCATCAGGCAGTTGAATGGCGTCGTAGTGGCCGGCCTCGACAATTACCCATGCACGGTACGCGTCAAAGGATTTACACAGGCTGATCCCATTGGAAATTCGGCGACTGGCTACCTGCTCCAGATACTGCTCGGCAGCATCAAAAAGAGCTGTTTCGCTTCCTCCGAATGCGGCAAGGTATTTGGCGTACCCGGTCACCAATTTACGCTCGTTGGAAGATATTGCCCCGCCGGTAGGTTCCCAGTATTCGAAACCGAGATTGAGTAATGCGAAGAAACGACGGTGAAAGGCCGGGTTGCGTGCCTGCCGGAACTCAGCCACCAGCACAGCGCCGAGTTTGATTTTTGATTGCAGAATATCGCTGGTCTCCGGCGTTGCGGGGATCAGGATTCCTGAGGACTGCTTGATGAGTTGTAGTTCGTGCGCCATGGTTTCTCTCCGTGGCGCAGTAGGTTACGGTTGTTCAGACCGTTGATTTCATATTATCAGAAGGCGGAGTTACCCGGTAGCCGAGACGGCGGATAAATTGCACAAAACCATTGGGAGTAAAGACCTCTTCATCATCCAGCAAAGGCCGCATAGAAACCATGCCATTGACGCGATAAATTAGATGCCTGCCCGATGAAGGAAAGCTAAACACCACGCAGCCGTCAGACCTTCTTACAATGTCATACCAGTTGTCTTCTGACGTTTGCAAAGCTGAATCACTCACATTTATGTTCTCCCTTTGAGCGACTAACAGACGCGATTAAAGATTGTCGGCAGCAGCATCAGAGGGATACGCAAATTGCGGTATTCTGAAAAACGCGCGCCAGCCTTAAGCGCAATTCTAATAAAACCAGTCGTCAGCGCTTTCCCAGGTATCCTGGAGGATTGATTCAATTTTCTTTTTATCGTCCTTGTCACCGCCAAAAACACTTAACCCATCCGACCCGGCACGGCGGATTGTGAGCCTGCAATTGTCATAGTGATCATTCAGGCGCTTAAGTAATTCTTTCTCCAGTGCAGGAACCGCGCCTTTAGGAAGTTCTTTCATACGATCAATGGTTAATTCAACTTTCATAATGGCCTCCATTTCATGTACTGTGTTTTTATACAGTATACCTATGAGAGGAAATGATCAACGTTTTAAGAGCACAAATTGTTAATTTTCTGTCAGGCGTAAAAAAAGAAAATCCGCCGTAGCGGGTTGAATTCGTGATGGTTTATAAAGATGTAATTTCTTTCTACTGACAAATCTATGGCTACCCATTTACCCTCAAACGTGAATACAGCATACGCGCCGACATACCGATTATCAGCATGTGGATCGGGATATGACTCACCTTCTGCCAGAACGTAAAACTTGATGCCGCTGACAATTAAACAGCCCATTACTTCTTCTCGTTCTGCGCCGCCATATCCAGATAGCGCGGGTCAGATGCTTTTGGCAGGGTCAGGCTTTTCTCGCGGTAGTAGCGAACTCGTTCCATGAAGTATTCACGGAGGTGCTCTGGCTGCTCGCGGGCCACCTGCTCAGCGATAACCGGCATGTTCATGCGCTCTTTGTACGCAACGCCGCTTGCAGCCAGATCAACGTTAACCTTGTCCTGCTCTTCTTTCGATTTTGCTGCGATGTTATAGCCTGACATGATGAATCCCCCTCGAGGCTTTGAGAGGGATTATACAAAGAAAAACCCGCCAGAGCGGGTTTAATAAGATAGAGTTACAAATGTGGCGTTAACCTTGACGTTCTATTGCATTCTTTTAAATCACCCGAACCACAACCTTTTCATTTCTCCACGGCATAAGAAGTAGAGAAAAAATTGTCATTTTGATAGCCACACCTAACGTGATGAGAAGAGCCAATTTTATGTTATATGACCCTGTTACTTCTAAGTGGCTCAAAACCTGCCAACAGTTTATTGCAGCCAGTAAAATGAGAACTGCATAATATTTTGTAAGCCTAACTTTTTCCCAGCATCCCCTGGTTTTTGCCCAATCAATCAATACAGCGTAAAACGTAATGCAGATTGCATTGGCATCGATACCCTTGCCGTAAATGTAAACAC
>NZ_JAHLRC010000171.1:0-6100 GCF_018919545.1 Citrobacter sp. S46_ASV_140 | reverse complement strand
CAGCAACAGGACCGTCGCGATTAAGAGTGGTTGCTGGAGTAAAATGCGCTTACTTAACTGCATCAGGCTGCCAGTTCACACGATAAAAACGCTGATAGTAGTCTTGCGCCTGCGCATCAACATCCACGTCTTTATAGGCGTCCGGGTACAGTTTTTTGGCCATCCACAGCTCACCAATCGCCAACGCTTCAGGCATCGGATAGCCCCAGGCTTTGGCGTACTCAGGCATCAACCAGACGCGATGATTTTTTACCGCATCAATCCCCTGCCAGTTAGGATCGTTTTGGATCTCCGTTACCACCTGCGGGTAGCGATCCTGAACAAAAATTACCTGCGGGTTCCACGCCAATACCTGTTCCAGCGCAACCTGACGGGCGCCTTTCACACTGGCAGCCGCCACGTTTAGCCCACCCGCGTGCTGCATCATGAGTCCCGTGTACTTCCCGGAGCCGTAAGTCATCAGGTCGGGGTTAGCCATATAAATACGGACTTTTTGCGCATCCGGGATTTTTGCGACCGGCGCATTGAATTTTGCCCGCGTCGCAAAAACGTAGTCGATCAATGTCTCAGCTTGCGGTTTGCGCCCCACGACATCCGCAATCAGGCGAATCCCCTGCTTTAACCCTTCGTTGTAGACCTGCTCTTCATCGGCCATGGTCGGGTTCATTTTATTCTGTTGCCCGGCTGCATCCTTGCGCAATGAGATTGCCACGACCGGAATACCGGCGTTCTGAATCTGCTGGATCATCTCCGCTGGCGCATAGTTGGCGACAAAAACCACCTGTGGATGAATCGCCAGTAGGCTTTCAATATTCACGCTGGTGAGATCGCCCGGCGTCGGCAATGTGGCAATTGCCGGCATAAAGCGCGCAAACTCAGGCCCGAGCTGTTTTTTCCAGCTCGACATCACGCCAATAATGTCCTGCTGAGCATTAAGCTGGACCAGAATATTCAGCGTCTGGTGTTGCAGCACGACCACTTTGTCGACGTGGTCCGGAATCGTGACCTGACGACCAAGCTGGTCGGTGATCGTACGGTCGGCCTGGGCAGAAAACGCAAACAACATGCTGGCGCATACCAGCACAAAAGAGCGGAAAGTTAACATGGGATACCATCTGGATAGCGGAGTAAAAACGATGTGTATTAAATTATATAACGATATAACAGGCAACCCATTCGCGATAAATACCGCACGACACACGAGGAAGATCAATTTATGCCGACAAAAAAGCCGACGGTGATGACCACCGTCGGCTGTGGGTAACACTATGACTAACGGATTATTTGGTTGCCGCTTTAATGATATCGAGCGCTTTGGCGAACTGATCCTGCGGGATCGTCAGCGGATAAAGGAAACGAATAACGTTGCCATACTGACCGCAGGTCAGCAGCAGTAATCCTTGCTCAAGGGCTTTCTTCTGCACGCGTTGTGCGGCGGCAGCGTTGGGTTCTCCCGTCGCTGCGTCACAGAATTCAGCGGCGATCATAGAGCCTAAGCCGCGCACTTCGGCCAGTTCAGGACACCCGGTTTGCGCGTCAGTCAGAGTGGCGCGCAGTTGTTCGCCAAGAGCTGCCGCACGCTGGCACAGCTGTTCATCACGAATAATATCCAGCACCGCATGAGCTGCCGCAATTGACAGCGGGTTTCCGGCGTAGGTTCCGCCCAGACCACCCGGCGCAGGCGCATCCATAATTTCAGCTTTGCCCACGACGCCAGACAGCGGCATGCCGCCTGCAAGGCTTTTTGCCATAGTCATCAGGTCAGCTTTGTCAGCGTAATGGTCCATCGCAAACAACTGGCCCGTACGGGCAAACCCGCTTTGCACCTCATCGGCGATCATCACGATGCCATGCTCGTCGCAAATACGGCGGATGGCAGCCACAAACTCCGGCGGCGCCACCACGAAGCCCCCTTCACCCTGGACGGGTTCGAAAATGATCGCCGCGACCTGGGTGGGATCGATATCGGCTTTAAACAGGCGCTCAATCGCTTTGATGGAGTCCGCCGTAGAAATCCCCTGCAACTCGCAAGGATACGGCGCGTGGTAAACGGAGCCAGGGAACGGGCCGAACCCTTTTTTATACGGTGCCACCTTGCCGGTTAACGCCATCGTCATGTAGGTACGCCCATGAAAACCGCCGCCAAAAGCAATAACGCCAGGACGGCCGGTATGTGCGCGCGCAATTTTCACCGCATTTTCGACCGCTTCAGCCCCGGTGGTGAAGAATGTGGTTTTGCGCTTGCCGTCGATTGGCGCAACGGCGTTGATTTTCTCCGCCAAAGACACATAGCTTTCGTACGGGACAATCTGATAAGCCGTATGGGTAAAAGCCTGCAGTTGCGCTTCGACTGCCTGCACCAGGCGAGGATGACGGTGTCCGGTGTTCAGCACGGCAATCCCGGCGGCAAAATCAATGTACTGATTGCCTTCGATATCGGTAATTGTGCTGTTTTCTGCTGACTGGGCATAAAAATCACACATTACACCCACGCCACGCGGGGTGGCATCCAGACGACGTTGTTGCAGGTTTTTATTGTTCATTCTCTACACCTTGTCCATTAATACATTTAGGTTGAATTACCCTTTAAATTTAGACGCCATCTGGTACTTTAATCGAGAGCCAAATCGTTTTATTTTAAGGATCCAAATGCGTTCACTTGCCGGAGATGTGATCAAGCAGGCATTTAGCCAGCAGACCGATGAAAAGCTGCATCGTCGCCTGTATGCCGCCATCTGCAGTTGCATCCTCGAAGGTAGCCTGAAACCGGCTACCCGAATGCCTCCGTCGCGTGACCTGGCAGGCGAACTGACGCTATCGCGCAATACCGTCCTGCGGGTTTACGAGCAATTGCAGGCCGAAGGTTATATTTCCGCGCGCACCAGCAGCGGCACATTTGTCACCGACAGCGTGCTGGACAATCTTGACCTGCGTCCCCACAAAGAGCCCGTTGCCGCCACACTGGAGGATCACACCCGCTTATCTGCCCGCTGCCTTGAGCTGCTGGGCCATGCCAGCGCCAGCCCTCGTCAATGGGGCGCTTTTATTCCAGGCGTACCTGATGTGGAGCATTTCCCTCACCGGGTGCTCAAAAAAATTCAGGATCGGCTGGCGAGGCGCTTGCGCCCGGAGTTTCTCACTTACGATGCCGCAGGCGGCGTGACTGAGCTGAAAGAAGCGCTGGCAGACTATCTGCGCACCGCACGCGGGGTGCGGTGTTCACCGGAGCAAATTCTGATTACTGAAGGTATTCACCAGGCGCTGGATCTGGTGACCCGGACGCTATGCAACCCGGGGGATAACGCCTGGATTGAGGAGCCGGGCTACTGGGGAATCAAAAATATTCTGCGCATCAATGCGGTTAACTTTTCGGCGATCCCGGTTGATGAACAAGGTATGGTGCCGCCGGAGGCTGGCGAATCTGCGCCAAAGCTGATTTTTGTGACACCGTCACATCAATATCCGCTCGGTTCGGTAATGAGCCTCAACCGCCGTCGGGCACTTCTCTTTCGCGCACGTGAAACGCGAAGCTGGATAGTGGAAGATGACTACGACAGCGAATTTCGCTTTTCCGGCCAGCCAATTCCATCATTGCAGGGACTGGAAGAAGAGACGCCGGTCATCTATATCGGGACATTCAGTAAAACACTCTATCCCGCACTGCGGCTCGGGTATGTGGTACTGCCCAAACCGCTCGCCGCGCCGCTGAAGAAGGTTCATAACGACCTCTATCGTGGTGGACATTTGCTGATTCAGGCAGCGCTGGCGGAGTTTATCCGCGAGGGTTACTACGCGGCGCACATTCGTAAAATGCGCCAGTTGTACAGTCGTCGCCGCCAGACGTTGGTGGAGCTTATCAGTCGCCAGTTGGGCGAGCAGTATCTTGGCTCCTTCAGCAGCAACGCCGGGCTGCACATGATTCTACAGTTGCCCGTCGGGAGCGATGACGTTGTTATTGCCCAACAGGCAAATGCGCGAGGGCTGCTGGTGCGCCCGCTGTCTCGCTATTACGTGAATGAAGAGAAACGCAGCGGCCTGCTGCTGGGATTTGCCAGTATCGAAGAGCATGAAATGGCGGCGGCGTTTACCCGACTGGTGGGTATTATCAGAGTAAACGCCGTTTAAACACTGCCGGATGGCGCTGCAAGCACCTTGTCCGGCCGACATGCTGTTTAATGTGACGCTTTTTTAATCCCTGCCAGGTCCTCCTGGCTTACTTCGCCATTCCCTTCTCCCCAACTTTTACGCACGTAATTAATCACGTCGCGCATTTCGTTGTCGCTTAACATGCCACCGTAAGCCGGCATCTTAAAGGAGACGCTGCCACGCGTTGTCGGTGTTTCTGCGCCGTGGGCAATCACTCTGAATAGCGGCGTCGGGTCATCAACCATCACCAACGGATTGTTGATCAAAGAAGGTGCGTTATCATCCGTACCTTTCCCCTCCAGACCGTGACAGGTGGAGCAGTAGCGGTTATAGGTCACTTTGCCCGCCTCGGGTGAATTCGACCAGGACACCGTAGTTGCCGCTGCGCGCACCGTTTCAGGCTTCTCGCTTTTCAGGCTCAGCAGATATTGCGCGATCGCCGTGGCATCGTCATCGGTCAGATACTGTGTACTCTGCGTAACGACTTCAGCCATCGAACCTGAAACCGCGGCATGCTTGCTTTTACCGGTCAGCAACAGCGATTTTAATTCCTGCTCAGACATTCCCGTGCCGCGCAGCGAAGGTGCATACCAGCCGTCGATCATCGCGCCGCTCAGGTACTCGGCATCAGCATTGGTATACGCTTTTTCGTTCATCGCCATGCCTCTCGGGGTATGGCAAGAACCGCAGTGTCCGGGACCTTCCACCAGATAAGCGCCCCGTTTTACTAACGCAGCGTTGTCATCCGTTTTCGCACTCTCTACAGCCGTCGCTGGCGCGTCGGTAAACAGCCAGTTCCAGATATGCAGCGGCCAGCGGGCGGAGAGTAGCCACGGAATGGCATTCTCTTTATTGGGCTGCGCAGAGGGGGTGACATCATGCATAAAATAGCGATACAACGCCTGTACATCGTCATCAGAAAGTTTTGCGTAAGAGGGATAAGGCATGGCCGGATAGAGCGGATGACCATCTTTAGCAATTCCCTGACGTACGGCCTTGTCAAAATCCTCGTATGAGTAATTACCAATACCCTGGGCTTTGTCTGGAGTAATGTTGGTCGAATAAATATCCCCTACCGGAGTAGGAAACTTTTTGCCACCCGCCATCGCCGCCCCCCCTTCGGTGGTATGACAGGCCACACAGTCAGAGATACGGGCGATATATTCGCCATTAGATTCCGCTGCACTCACAGAGGCGGTAAACAAACAGGCGGCAAGAACGGTTACATTACGCATAGATCACCCCATATCCTTGAGTTCATTAACCGCACGCCATGCCTGATCGATGGCCGTATGGGCATAAGCGCCCCAGTCAGAATCGGAATTAGCGATGGCAATGCGACCAACTGGCTGACGCGCCCGCTCGATAATTTCTGGCATTTTATCCATATCATCGAACAACGCGTTGGCGTAATACGCATAGCCATGCGCCCAGCGGTTAACCGTAATGGCGGAGATATCGCGTTGATTATCAAAGCCCGTTGAGCCAAACATTTCCTGTAACTGGGAGCGAATCATCTCCTCATGCGTCGCAAATGTGGTCCCCAGTAAATACGCTCGCCCAAGACGGAATTGCTCTCTGGCCGACAGATTACTGCCCGGATAAGTAGGCACATAGACCATGTGAATGACCATCGGTTCGTCCGGTGAGGCCGGGTGTTGATACCCGCCGATGCTGACCGGATAGTCGAGCTTAATCCGGCTGTAAGGTGCCGCCGGAGAGTAAAATTCATGCACGCCAAGCTGTTTGAACGCCTGCCAGTTTTTGACCACCACATTGGTGTACACCAGCGGTGCCTTCACGTTCAGTTTGAGATCCGCCTGCTGCTGTTCCGGCATCTCAGGCACCAGATACGGGATCATCATGTTATAGCCCGCCATGATGGTGTTTTTACCGCGCACGCGATGCATTTTGCCGTCACGCAGATAGGTCACCACCACGCCATCCTTTGTGT
>NZ_JAHLRC010000170.1:0-6141 GCF_018919545.1 Citrobacter sp. S46_ASV_140 | reverse complement strand
TTAATACTCTGCTCAATAACAGGAAGTGAATATTCACCCTCCAAATAATTATCAAATTCTGATTCTGACTTCCACATATGCTTAAAGTGCGCAGTATAGAAGCGGTAGCCAAGCTCATTTAGTAATCCCGAATCGGCTAATGTTGCTTGTCGTATGATTAAAGACATGGGATAGGCCCTTACTTTATGAGAGAAAAATGATCTTAAATTTGTAATATATACGGCCTGTTAAGTCTATATGTCCGTTGTGACTGTCTTACCCTCAAACTTTGAATACGCAATCTAAGGTCTGAAGTTGGTGGAGCTCGACCATTAAGTTATTTTTTATCGATGTTAGCTTCAGGCTCGAAGCAGACAGGCCAACTGATTGCCTGGTCTGCTTCGAGCGAAAATGAAAAGACAACTTCCGAACTCGCAGCGTTCATTCAGGATTTTACAAACAAGCTCATTATTCCCACTGCCAGGGCGCTATAGAAAAGCAATTGATACAGATTCGTCGGCACTTCTGTCCATTTTCTAACGATGCCCAACGCGACCACGACCAGCGCAGCCGGGTAAATGGCGCACAGCACGGGAACCGCCATTGCGGTGAGGGAATTCAGTCCCAGCACGGCAAGTGCTGCTGACACCATCAGGGAGAGCGTCACCAGCAGCCCATAAGACGCACCGGTCGTCTGGTTGAAATAGCGCGCCGTTCCGGTCGTCAGACCAATGGCCGTGACCAGACAGGCGAGGGTAATGATCGCCGCCAACAACACCCGGCCATAAACGCCAAAAACAGTCTCGACATAGGCGCTCATCACCTGCATACCGTTCGTTGCGCCCCGCACCGGGCTGTGGGACCCCATCGACAGATAGCAGATATAAATCACGGCCAGACCTGCCGCGGCGATAAAGGCTGCGGCGATGGAATGGGTAAAGATGCCCCGCGGATGGTGGATCCCGCGCTGTTTAAGCGTGTGGGTGATAATGGCGCCAAAGCACAGCGCACTGATCACATCCAGGGTCTGATAACCGTTGACGAACCCTGTATCGAACGCGCGAGTTTGATATGCGGTTGTGGCGGTCGTGAGGTCACCAATCGGATGTAACCAGGCACATATGCCGATAAAAATCAGGGCACTAATTTTAATGGGCGAAAGGAAGAAACCGACGATTTCCAGCATTTTCCCCGGCTTAGCCAGCGTCGCGCCAGCAAGGCCAAAGAACGCGGCGGAAAATATAATCTTATGCATCAGGGAACTAGCTGCGCCATCGGTGATGACTTCGTAGCTAATCGTCGCGGTGCGTGGCGTACCAAATAAAACCCCCAGCGTTAAAAAGCAAATGCCAATAAAAATCAGGCTCGGCCATTTGCCTAAGGGTTTCGTTAATTCCGCGATATCTCCGCCATTAATGGCAAGGGAAATAATCGCCAGCGCCGGGAACAGAACCGCTGTGATGATAAAGCCAAAGCCTGCATTAAAGGCGTTTGCGCCCGCCTGCATGCCGACCAGCGGCGGGAATATAATATTGCCTGCACCCAAAAAAAGCGCAAGTGTCATCCCGCCAAGAGCCATTGTCTCTGGCAATGAAAGTCTGGTGTTTGCTGTCATTATTAACTCTTATTTTATATAAACATCATGCTTTGGAAGGCGTGGTCATTATATGCCTGGTCACCGTTCCGGTCATACATCGTTATTACAACTGGAATATTCCTTCGATGGTCATACGAGCGAAGCCATGCAATTCCACGCGCCCGTCATCCCGAACTACACAGCGCAACGCCCCTTTACGCTTCCCGCCTTGTTGAGCGGTCAGGACATTTTTACCCGTACGCGCCGCCCAGAACGGGGCGAGGAAAGTGTGTGCCGACCCGGTGACTGGATCTTCGTTCACGCCGACCTGCGGGCCGAACCAACGGGACACAAAATCAAACTGGTTATCAGCGGCGGTCACGATCACGCCGCGGGTGTCGAATACCGCCAGCTTGTTGAAGTCAGGATTAAGCCCGTCGATGATATTTTTGTCATCGACCAGTACAATCAGATCGTCCGATTTCCACACCCCGATAACACCGGCGGTAATGCCGAGGGCTGCCGGCAGTCCATCAGGAGTATCAATCTTCATGGCCGATTTAGCCGGGAAGTCCATGCAGAGTTCGTCCCCGTTCTTACTCACCGTCAACAGGCCGCTGCGGGTGTGGAAGCTGATAGTTTCTTGTTGGTAGCCAAGCTTGTTGAACAGCACCCAGGATGCAGCGAGAGTGGCATGACCGCACAAATCCACTTCAACCGCAGGCGTACACCAGCGCAGTTGATAACCCTCCTCGAACGGCACAAAAAACGCGGTTTCAGAAAGATTATTCTCCGTGGCGATGGCTTGCAGAACAGCGTCAGGCAGCCACTCAGTTAACGGACAAACGCCCGCCGGGTTGCCGCCAAAAGGTTGAGAGGTGAAAGCATCAACCTGATAAAAAGGAATTACTGTGGTGTCAGACTTTGTCATTTAATTTATCCAGATAGTTGTAAACGGTGTATCGGGTGACGCCCAGCGCTTTAGCGACATGATTAACGCTGCCTTTAATCTTGAAAAAGCCCTGAGCATGTATTTCAGAAATAACCCGTTTTCTGAAATCAATTTTATTTTCTGAACCCGTGGGTCTGAATTTCGAAATAACGTCATCCAGAGATTTATCCTGAATATCAGCTAGCGGATTATCCGGCGTTTCAGCCGCGGCGGCCGGATGGAGTAAATAGTCCAGGTCGCGTTTGAGTTTTGATACCACATCCATATCGACGTTAATGCAAAAAGCTACTAACGGCACGCCGTCCTTGCTGTAATAAATCGTCGATGCGCTATTCAATGTGGTGCCAGAGAGAGTGGTGGTGGTATATCCACTGAATACCTGACTGGAAACACGCTGCGAAGCATCCAGTAAACCTAAAAATCCCGTGTCATTTTCCGGGCCGGACAACAGCGCATCACCGGCTTTCCTGCCGCTGACGTGTCCATTAATGATGCTTATCACGGACGATTCGGGGCGGGTAAGGTCATGCAGAACTGCTTCTGTGTTTAAGGGAAGCGTGGTTCTCAATGCCTCAAGCGAAGCCGTCAAAATAGTGATTAAACGTTCACGTTCGTCTTTCATTTTGCTCTCTCCATCAGACAACGGCCTGGACTTCTATTTCGACGTCTAAATCAAATGCAAGGTGGCTGGTGACGACGCTCCTTGCGGGGAAACCTTCCGGGAAGAACGCGCTGTAAGCAACATTGAATTCGCTAAAGTGCTCCATGCTGCTTAACCAAACCTGGACTTTCACAATGTGGTTCAGCGTCGTATGCGCCCGCGCCAGAGTTTCCCGGATGGCGTGCATGATATGCCGGGTCTGCTGGGTGACAGATCCATACAACGGTTCACCTTCGGGGCTCATGGCGACATGGCCTGAAAGAAAAACAAACCCGTTCACCTGCACGGCGTCTGAAAAGGGAAAAGGCTTGGTCGTGGGGTAGCGTACGATAGACATGTGTCAGATTTGCCCTAAAGAAAGTGTAGTAGCACGGTAGCATGACTTAACTTTAAATTAAACAAAATTATTATTTTAAACATTTGTTGATTTCGTGGCTTTCATGTCTCTCCACTAACAGAGCATCGACAGATACTTTGTTGACGGGATGGGACATGCTCTGAACCGCCTTTAAGCACTATAGATCCCCGCCAACAACACCCGGCCATAAACGCCAAAAACAGTCTCGACATAGGCGCTCATCACCTGCATACCGTTCGTTGCGCCCCGCACCGGGCTGTACATCCAGGGTCTGATAACCGTTGACGAACCCTGTATCGAATGCGCGAGTTTGATACGCGGTTGTGGCGGTCGTGAGGTCACCAATCGGATGTAACCAGGCACATATGCCAATAAAAATCAGGCTCGACCATTTACACCACGTCCTAAGACTCTACCTTGAACCGGTGCGGTTAGCCTACGTTTTGTGGCTGTGAGGCCGCTAAATGCTTCATATGAAAGTTATACCTGTAATACCAGTTAGAAAGATGTGTGACAACTTTCTCAGTTATCAAATTACATAATCGCATAACAAAAAAAAGCAATACGCGCAAAAAGGAAGGGCTTATACAGTTAAATCCACATTAATACAGGGGGGACTGATCGTGAATCATGACAATAAGTTATCGGTGGCCGAGAAGTTAGGATACGGTATGGGGGATGCGGCCTGCGGGATTGTTTATTCATCCGTAACCATGTTTTTGACCTGGTTTTACACTGATATCTATGGACTTTCTGCCGCTGCGGTTGGCGTAATGTTTCTGGTGACGCGTGTGCTTGATGCCATTACCGACCCGCTGACCGGGATTGTGGCCGACCGGGTTAAAACCCGCTGGGGACATTTTCGTCCGTGGCTGATCTGGTTCGCCGTGCCTTACGCGGTGCTGGCGGTGATGACCTTCACCACTCCGGAATTTGGTGCGTCCGGCAAGCTTGTGTATGCCTACATCACCTACACTCTGCTGATGCTGTGTTATACCTTTATCAACATTCCGTATTGCGCCCTCGGCGGGGTGATTACCCGTGACGAGAAAGACCGTCTCTCCGCGCAATCTTATCGTTTTACGATCTCCTCGCTGGCCGGGCTGATGGTCTCGGTCGCAACGCTGTTTCTGGTCGATTATTTGGGCAAAGACGATAAACAATTTGGCTTCCAGGCGACAATGGGCATCATGGGGGCTATCGCCATCGCAATGCTAGCGTTCTGTTTCTTCACTACCAAAGAGCGCGTGGCCCCCATTGTTGAAAATCAGGGAGATGTGAAAGGAGATATTCGCCAGCTGCTGGCAAACGATCAGTGGCGGATTGTCGCCATTATCACCTTCTTTTCCAGTATGGCTGGGGTGATGCGCAGCGCCGCAACGCTCTACTACGCCACTTATCTGATGATGGATGGCGTGTCGTCTGCTGCAGGTACGGCAATGAAATCCGCGTTTGTCTCCACAAGCGTCGTCGGCACCATTATTGGCAGTATCGCAGCAGGGTATCTGGCAAAACGCTACCGGGCCGTGTCGCTGTTTAAAAATATCAACCTGCTGCTGGTCGCCGTTGGTGTGGTGATGTTCTTTATTCCACCAACCTGGCTTGCGGTGGTGTTCCCACTCTATTTCCTGGTCGGCTTCTTCCATCAGATGTACCAGCCCTTTAAGTGGAACATGATGGCCAACGCCGCCGATTACGGTGAATGGAAATTTGGCCGCCGGATAACCGGGCTGTCCTATTCTGGTAACCTGTTTGCCCTCAAAATGGGAATGGCTGTCGCCGGAGCGCTGGTCGGTTTCTCCCTGGGAATCTTCGGTTATCAGTCCGGCGTGGCGGAACAGACGCCGATGGCGACCATGGGCATTATTGGCCTGCTGACACTCGGGCCATCGCTGTCCTACCTGGTTCTGTGGTGGTTGTCGCGCTTCTATAAACTTGATGACCAGACCATGGCCACTATCCAGCGCGACCTGTCGGCCCGACAAACGGCTGCAGCACCTGTTGATAACGCCACGCCAGAAGTGACGTGTGTGTCGCTGAACAAAGCCTGAGGAGGATGACGATGTATCACAACCCGATTATCTGCGCCGATTATTCCGACCCGGACGTCGTTCGCGTTGGTAATGATTTTTTTATGGTCGCCTCCAGCTTTAATCACATGCCGGGCTTGCCGCTGTTGCACTCGACGGATCTGGTGAACTGGACAATCATCAACCATGTTCTGCAAACGCTGCCGCTGCCTGGCTATGAGGAGGTCCAGCCGGGTAAGGGGGCCTGGGCGCCGTCGATTCGCTGGCATGATGAGAAGCTGTGGGTCTTTTTCAGCACCCCAGATGAAGGGATTTTTATGTCCTGGACGCAGGATCCCTGGGGGGAGTGGCAGCCTCCGCATTGCGTCAAAGCGGCCAAAGGCTGGATCGATCCCTGCCCATTCTGGGACGACGATGGCAAGGCCTGGCTGGTGCATGCCTTCGCCCACAGCCGCAGCGGCATCAAGCATAAGTTACAGTTGCTGCCGATGACGCCAGACGGCAAATCGGTCACCGGCGAAGGGCAAATTCTCTATGACGGAACCTGCGATTTACCGACTCTGGAAGGCCCGAAGGTCTATAAGC
>NZ_JAHLRC010000016.1:0-62592 GCF_018919545.1 Citrobacter sp. S46_ASV_140 | reverse complement strand
TACGTGCGCGAAGAATTGTGCATTGCTCAACTCGCTAAAGTATTTACCACTCTTGCGTATTATTGACAGTATCAACCACACTCACTTTACCCTTACAATTTGAAAGCTTATTTGCATTGAAAATAATTTATATACCCTAAATAATTCGAGTTACATGAAGGCGGCAAGTGAGTAAATCCCTAGGAGCATCGCGAACTATGTGACTGAGGCGAGCTAACGTAGCCAACGCACATGCAGCTTAAAGAATGACGGGTATAGACGCATAATTTTTTGCACTTACCTTCCCTCCAGCCTTTGAGGTAATTTGGACAAAGATGCCAATGGGAGCTGGTCAATGAAAATCGTTAACGCTGAAAAAAAACACATCCCCGCCATACGCGATATCTACGCCCATCATGTTATTCACGGTACCGGCAGCTTTGAAACTGACCCGCCGGATACCCGCGAGATGCAGGGGCGTCTGGAAAAAATCCGCAGTCTGGGACTGCCGTGGGTTGTCGCATTGCAAGAAGATAAGGTCATCGGGTATTGCTATCTCACCCGCTACCGCGAGCGTTATGCCTATCGCTATACCCTCGAAGATTCGATTTATATTGACCCGACGGCACAGCGTCAGGGGGTGGGAAAAGCGTTGCTACGCCATGTAATTGAGTGGGCTGAAACGCAGGGTTATCGGCAGTTGATCGCTATCGTCGGCGACAGCAATAATCAGGGATCGCTGAAAGTCCATCAGCAGGCCGGATTTACGAAAATAGGTACGCTGACGAACATTGGATTCAAGCATGGGCTCTGGCTTGATACGGTATTAATGCAACGCAGCCTGGGCACAGGTAACAGTACGCTACCAGCGGATTTCGATGCCGCTATTTAACATCGCTAAGGGATGACTTCAGGATACTGTCTTCTGGTAACCCTCAGACAAACAGAACCACAATCAGGTATAACGTAGTTATTAAATAATTCTCCATTTTTCAGCTCGTTAGAACGCAAAAAGCACCCGAACGTTAATGAACGGATGCTTTCTAAATCGAATAACTCAGTTTTACTTAGCGGGCGGCCCCGCCTGGTGCGCCAAAGGTATCGCGGGGCAAACGTCTTTTCAGCCCGAAGATGATTCATCCCTGCGCGTGATATTTCGCCAAATCCCCCCCGACAGTCTCAGATTTTCCGGCCCGCTATTCAGGATTTGGGTTACACATTTCAGGTAATTGTCTTTCCAGCGCTCAATAAAAGAAGACTGGCTTTCGAACCTCTGCGGATCGACCATTTTCTCCAAAACAAAATGGATGCGCCCGTCTCGCCACACCGGAACACCAAATACGGTGGGTAAGTGCATTTTCCAGGCAAGTCGAGAGCAAAAGGTGGAGTAGGTAATCTGCTGGCCGAAAAAGTCGATAGTCGGCGCGCTCAAATTCAGCGCGCCGTCGATCGCCACAACAAGCGACTGCCCACTATGTAAGGTCTGTATGCAGGCCCTGACCACGTCCGCTTCGCTTTTGTCACTAACCGAAATCAACCGCTCACCGTAGCCCCCTTTGAGCACGCCAGGCGTGGAAGCCACCCATTTGCTGTTCATTTCCAGCAAGGAGAGGATCATCGGCCCGGCATACATTGCGCCCATATGAGCCGATACAACAATGCAACCACGCTTATCGAGCTGCAGCCGTTGGAAAAACTGCTCGACATGCGATATATCGGCCAACCGATACATCGGTTCGTCGGCCTGCTCTCCACGGCATTCAAGCCAGTCGAGGAGATAATTATCGGCAAGATACCCCCACTTCGCCCGGCGTTCCCATTCATCGCGCTCGATACCGGACTGTCTGCCGGCAACTTCCCATGCCCAGTCAAGGCGCTCAGGCGGTAGATTAACGGCAGATATTTGCCCATCAAGCGCCAGCAGCCCCTCTTCGAATGACTGAGGCAGATGGCTTGCTCTGGCCTGAATATAGTGCTCAAAGACGCTTTCCGCTTCGCTTGTTTTCCCCGCCTGTAACAACGCCGCCGCGGCATAACGGTTCCATTTACTGGTCACCCCTTTTTCCCTTGCCAGTTGTACAAACTCATCGCTGGCAGCAGCGTATTGCCCAACCTGGCGCAGTGCTCGGGCATACATGGCTCTGACATAAGGAAGATCAGGATGAGTCGCGAGCGACTGCTGCAGTAACGGAATGGCTTTCTCATTCTGACCCGTTCTGATTAAGGCATCGGCATACAGGGTCACGATCCGTAAATTATCAGGGTTAAATTGCAGGGCATGACGCCAATGCTCAGCGGCCTGAAGCTTCGCTTCCCGGCTGCGGCCAGATTGATAGTGGGCAAGCCCCAGGCTACGACGCAGCGCTGCACCATCCAACCCACGGGCTAATGCGGACTCCCCAGTCTGAATGGCTTCCTGATATTTACCGACAGCGCACAGCGTATCAACCGCCAGCCCCGCCGACTCCTGCTTTTCTAACGCGAAGAAAGGGAGCAATGCGCGGGCCAGGTCATGATCTTCTGGTAGGCGGCTTTTATTTAAGAAACGGAGGCAGGTCTCAATCATATCTCCCCGCGGGGGAACTTCCTGCGCCTGTGTTCTGGCCAACGAGATTGCCTGTAACTCTTTATCCACCAGCGTCAGGCTGCGCAGATGGAGGGCAAAAATTTTGCTATTGCCCGAAAAAGCGAGCCATGCCCGCTCGGCTAAGTCAGCAACAGTCGCATATTGTTTACTCTTAAGCAGCACGCTTGCGACCAGCAGGACATCCTCCGGCTGGCACACATTCACCGCCAGCAGTTTGTTAACCACCTGTAGTACAGCGTCCCGATGATGTGATGCCAGCGGCGAAATAACCCAGCGTCGCAATAAATCACGGCTATTCTTTGCTGTCAGCACACGGTCGGACAACAAAGTCAGCGCGGCATCTGTTTCATCTTTACGCAAACACGCGATAGCGAAGAGAATAATGTTTTGCTCATTTCCAGCACTATCTCGCACTTTTTCGGGATGCTGCCCGAAATAGTGACATAGCCCCTCCCAATCCTCTTGTTTGAGCAGGGTGGTTGGCGATTTTTTTTTACATGTAGAGTGCAAGCTCATCGTATTTCCTTACTCCGCCTTATTCACGCATCCGCCTGATAGTTATCAGGAGAGAAGTCACCAGGTACGCGATGCCCAGCAACACGAAGAACAGTAACCACTTTGTTCCATCGGCATAGCGAGTGGTGTCAGACACCACCATCGGTTGAGAAATGATCAGCAAATACCGTCTCTCACGTAACGCTTGAAGCTTCCCTTGCTGTAAGGTCTGTAAGGCAGATTCCCAGCGTGTTTTGGCGATCTCACTCTGCAGGCGAAGATCTTCAAACAGGGACAGGCTTTCTGAAGAGCCTTGCGACCCTAACTTATTTGACAGGCGGTTACGTTGTTCGCCGATCTGCTTTTCCAGGACCTTGATTTTGGCCGACAGGCGAGGAATAAGGGGGTTCTGATCCAAACCATTAGCCATTAATTGCGCGTATTCCGCTTTCGCCTCCGCCAACTGCGTTTCAAAGCCAGCAATTAATTGATAAATCGCGGTCACGGTTTCCTGCGGTTCAATATCTTTTTGTATATGCTGTATTTTTAGCAATTCAAGCCGAGCTGCCCCCAGATTTTCCTGGGCCGATTTAACATCGTTTTCCAGCCATAAAATTCGTTCCTGCTGCATCCGCGCTGAAACGGTATTAACGTGCTGTTCAGCAAAAGCCAGAATGCGCTGGGCAAAAAACTCAGCCTGTTTCGCACTCCGCGCCTTGACGTTTAAACGCAGCATGCCCTGTTGAATATCGACAGCAACCGAGACTTTCGATAAATAGTAACGATAAGGATCATCATTAATACCCAGCGGTGCATGGTAGCGGGAAAATAATGCGATATCGTCTTGCGCGAAATAAGATAAAAAACCGAGATCTTTTTCCATCCGCTCCATCATTTCTTTCGAAAGTATAAACTCGCGAACCTGAAAGCCCTCCGACATCTCATTGCCTGCACCAAAGAAAGCTGTTCCAGAAAAATTATCCTGGCTGGCATCAGTTTGCACAATAAAGGTGGCATCCGCGCTATAAAAACGCGAAGTTAATAGCCACGACATAAGCATAATAACCAGCAGCGGCAAAGCAATATAAAGAAAGAGCCGACGTAGCGATTGTTTGGCTTGCTGAACACGTCGCTCTTTAATAACCAATGACGCTCTACGGACGGAATCAGCATCCGTCGCGGACCAACCGGCGTTTGGGCGATGTTGACTTTTCGCATCGGCCGTTTTTTCTGTCTGGCGAAGGGCGCGTTCATCCTCTTTTTGTTTCAGTCGCAAGGCTCGGCTTTCTTCTGCTACCTTCGCCCTTTCCTCTTTCCATTTTTTAATACGTTCTGAATTTTCCACTCTCTATCCGTATATTTTCTATTTATATATCAAAGGAATAATTATCAGTTTGAAGCATCGCCTGATTTGACTGATATTGTTCAAAAAGCGCAGATGCCTGTGCTAAATCTTCACACATCGTAATTTTCCCATGCAGCAGTACGCCAAACGCATGACAGTGTTCTTTAATAAGCCGAGAGTTGCGCGTTAGCACAATCAACCCTTTCTGTTGCAGCTCATAAGCTAGCGCCGCCTGCATACGCAACTGTGAGGTATTATCCCCGGTGTACAGCTTGTCATCGGCAATATAAAGGCGACAGGGAAGCAGTAAATTAATGGCAAATGCCAGATGCGCTTTCATCGTGACAGAATATTCACTCACCCTGTCGGTATAGCGCTGTTCAAGCTGGGTCAATTGATAGCAGAAATGTGAAAACTCATCGCCATCCAGGCCATAAAGACTGGCCATCATGCGCGCATTCTCTTCGCCGGTTAACCCCGGCAGAACAAAAGCATTTGCCCCCAGTGGGAGCGCATCACCCCGTAGCCCAATAAAATCCCCTTCATCAGGAGCATCTATACCGCACAGCAATCGGGTTAGCGTCGTTTTGCCTGAACCAGGGGCCGCCAGAATACCGATATGCTCATGGTAATCCATGACAAAATCTGTTTTATCAAGGACCACCCGCGGGCCCTTATCAGACTCAAAATAGCGTGTACAACCTAATAAACCGAACACGAACGCGTCTCTCCTGAAGCCAAAGTCAGTGATTTTCAGTGTCACAAATCAGGTGAAAAATGATGCCCGCGAGGAATAACGTTGCGGAAAATGCCAGAGGGTAAAGAGGTTCAAGGTACAAGGAGTTATATCCCTCAAACATTCCTTCTCTG
This sequence comes from Citrobacter sp. S46_ASV_140, assembly GCF_018919545.1. NCBI lineage: Bacteria > Pseudomonadati > Pseudomonadota > Gammaproteobacteria > Enterobacterales > Enterobacteriaceae > Citrobacter > Citrobacter sp. S46_ASV_140. Next base: position 57,316 of record NZ_JAHLRC010000016.1, on the reverse strand, counting down.
ACTATCTCATTAGCATGAAGTAGAGGGTTCCAGCTGAATATGCTCAATAATGAATAGGGCAATTCATTCGCCGTATAAAAGACAGCTGAAATCAAAAACATCGGTCTTAGCACCACAGGAACGGCTTTGTAGACCAGCGGAAACCGTTCAGACAGTGCGTCACAAAAGTAACCAAACGATAACCCCAGAAGCCATGCGATAACCATCCCTTCAAAAATCAGGATCGGTTTCTGGGCTTCCCAGCGGGAGAAGATAAGAAAGTTAATTAATGAAACAATAATATAAATGATAACCGCATTAACAAATTCGACTGCGGCAAGAGCAAAAATCACATGTCTTTTCTTAACCTGCGAGACAACCGCCAACGATGTGGAGAATGAACGGGTGCGCATGGTTGCTGTAATGGTATAACGAAATAACAGATACGGTAATATACCTGCAATAACAAAGCTGATATCGTCAGTGAATATTGGCACGGTGCGATTTAAATATTGAAAAGAAATAACGGTAATGGTTATCCATACCAGTGGTACGGCCAGCACCATCATATAGTTTAGCAAATTACCGTTATAGCGTGTTTTGATATCGCGTGACATTAACAAAATGATTAACTCACAGACGGTAATGAGTTTCATAAAATAATAAGTATTATTTTTCAAAATATTCATATGGCGACGTTAGAAAGAATTAGAGCCGCGGATCAAAAAGCTATCGAATGCGGCTTTCACCTTAGCGAAATCAGTCAAAGAGGCGTTCGAGATATAGATAACATCGCCGTCTTCCACCCGCATGGCCTGTGCTAAAAACACCGAGTCAGGTTGGCTCATATCGACATGATAGATATTCAGCTTACGCATCTGCTGTTTCGCCTGTTCCGCTTCGTCATGCTTGTACAGAAAAACCGCCTGCGGATCGGCAAGATTGTCGTTTAATCCTTTCGCCAGCGCCAAAGCATCCACTACGCTGGAATGACGCTGAACCAGAGCATGTTTCCCCTGAACACCCGCCGCGCCGAGCACATTAACATACTCGGTCACTTGACGCAGAGTGATACGGTCATCCGGCTGTAAGACAATATCCAACCCGGGATACTGATAAATATCTGACAGTCGCGCATTGAAATAATGCTGCTGGCGCGTCACGTGAACTTCCATCATGTCTGCGCTGGTATTTTCTACTGCCGCCGCCGTTGCCAAAAAATGACTAAGACGATTCATACTCTGTTCGAGAGGGTAGCGACCCGTTTTCCCGCTGCCCTCGACCGTCACCATGGCTCCAGTGCGGGCGGTAAGCGTCACCAGCACCTGAGGATTCAGGACAACGCGCGAAAGTCGCTTTCTGATCTCTTCAGCCAGTTGTGTCACATCCAGCCCGGTAACCGGGATTATCCCGGCATAAGGCACCTGAACGATATTACCGTCAGTCACAAGAATATTTTCAAAATCCGCCCGGTCGCCGCTTGCGTTATTGGATAAGTACCCCGCCCCGCCCGAGGATAAAATAGTGATATGCAGCACATCGCCTTTAGCCAAAGATGTCCAGTGCCAGTTATTTTCGGCAAAGACCGGATCGACAATAGTTTTCGGCACAGTATCGGCATCACTCAGTTTTAATGTCGGTGTGACTTCAACCAGATGATAATGAGGATCGTCCTGATTAATCAGGCTGGATTTAAATACCGCCCTGGGAATAGTGCATCCCGAAAGCAGAAAAAACGTCGTTAACAATATAATAATTTTTTTCATAACTTATTTTATAAATGAAATAGCTGAAAAAATGCTGCCCATTAATTAACGAGGCTGAGAGGCAATGGTTTGTACAAACGTTCCCACCATATGTTCAACGGTGAAGCGTTCTTGTAAAAATGACTGCGTCTGTTGGCAAATACCGGTTCTGCTGCGCCATAAATTGACCAACTGTTCTGCATAGCGGCAAGCCTGGTCAAGATTGACCGTCTGCGCATCATCAAGAATGAAACCCGAAACACCCTCAATAAAGCATTCTGCCGATCCACCTGCAGGGGTTGAAATCACCGGCACCCCGACCATTTGTGCTTCAATGAGCACATTGGGTAGCCCTTCATAACGCGAAAACAAAATGAATACGTCCATTTTTTGCAGCCAATACCCCACGTCACGCGAGACGCCAACGAATAGTATTCTCTCCAGAATCCCCAACTGTTCGGCGCGTTTCTGCGCTTCAGCGCGCAAATCACCATCGCCTACCAGCACAAAGCGTGTGGCGGGGTGGTGCTGTAAATAGCGTGCTGCAAAATCAATCCATGCAAAAGGGTTCTTATCGCCTACAAAGCGGAAAACGCCACCAATAGTCGTGTCCGCATCCTGGGTTTTTTGCGTAAACTGCTGCCAGATTTTATGTGGCACCTCAGAAGAAGGTTCGGTAGATGGCGGTAAGACGCCGTTATATACAACCTGGAAGTGCTTCGCCTCCAACTTTAGCCAGTCGGCATAATGGCGGGTCACACAATGGTTGTTACTCATAAAATCAACGCCAGGCACGACCGCCAGCGCCTGGTAAAGAGGCTCATATTCCGGCTTGAACAGACGCTTTCTCACCACCGGTGGTAAGCCACGTAATCCCAGTTGAATTCTGGGCACGCCAGCAATCAGCGCTGCAAGCGCAATCATCAGACAAGCGCCATCCTGCCAAACGGAGAGATAATCCAGCTTGCGCTCGCATAAGTGGGGGACCAGATGCTTGATACCGTAGTTACACACCGGCGGCAGATGAGAGAGCAATAAGCGCAACTCCGGAGATTCTATTGTCGCATCGTCAAAGAAGTTTCCGGTAATCTTCGCGATTTCAAGCACCTCGACCTGTTCTTCCAGCACTTCTTTCAGGAAAAAGTCTTGCCTGAGTTCCGGTGCCAGGGAGCGAATAATGAGCTCTACCGGCTCTTCTACTTTCAGGCCGCCAATTTTCCCCTGTTGCCGATATTTTCTGGCGATCTCAATAGCCAGCCTGGAAATCTGACGCTCTGCACCGCCGCTACCTAGCGAGCCTGTACAGAGCGCAAGGCGACCAAAAGATCCGACGGGAAGCTGCCGCGGCTGACGATTTCGATAGAACAAGATGGCATGCTTCATTGCAATAATACGGGTGTTGGTCCCCACAGGGATCGCTTCCCCTTCAAGGCGTTCAAGCAAATCGCAGATCTTATTTATTTTGCCTAAATAATTGTTATATTTTTTCTGCACACCGGTGCTAACCTTTTTAAGAATTAGCTGCGCATCTTTGGCTAGCCCCGTATTATATAAACGCCGCGCATACTCATAACGTGCTTCATCATTGTTTTGTGCAATCAGCGTTTCGTAGAGCGCGTATGCACGCGCCGTTTCATTGAAATCATGAAGAAATTCTGCTTTTTTTAGCATCGCTAATGAAGTTAAAGCCTCAGCCGGTAATTCACTGTCAATTAACGCAATAGCTTGCGCAAGCTTCCTCTCTTGTTTCAATGTTAAAAGCGTTTTCCCTAGCGCAGCTAACTTTTCTTCCTCCGTAATCATTACGACTTCCCTGATGTATTTTTTTGTAATGCGGTTATGCAGGTCGAGATCTGCCTTGTCACCGGATCCGTTGGCCCATTCACTTTCTCCAGTCGCTGCCAATACTGCAAAGCCTGGGTGTAGTCGCGTAAATGCATTGCATTTAATGCGGCATATTTCAAGGCATAGGCATTTTCGCTATCAAAAACGAGTAATTTTTTCGCGTAATCCAGATGTTCATAAGATGCGATAGCGCTGCCGCCATCCTTCAGTGACTCATTAAATAATCTGATAATTTGCTTATATTCACGCATCAGGCGAGAAACATCAGGATCAATTCGTTTCAGGCTAATCAATACAGACAATGCTTCATCCAGACGCCCTTCAGTTTTCTTCTGGCGTACATATTTAAGGGCTCTGGTTGCAACATTGCGACACTCTTTCTCAAACAGCTCGTTCATCGAGGCATTCTGGAATGATGGAGAAATGCTCATGACGTTAGCAATCAAATCAATGAGGAACGGAATGTCGTTAATATGACGTATGCTGCGTAACATAATCGACTGCAAGCTGGTAATGTTCGAGTTACGAATCAAGGTCATGTGGGCCAACGTGCACGCATCCTTCCAGGCACCAAGATTCACCAGCGTTCTTGCACAATATACGGTGCTAACAGGATCGAACTCCAGAAGTGGCCACACAATTTTCGCCCCTACCAGGATATTTTCATAATCCTCACGCTCATACATTTCTCTTAATTTCTCGCGCCATGCCGTTTTAACTTCATTATTAAAGCGAGAAATACGTGCATGGGGATAAACCATAAATGCAGAGAAGGTGTACACCAGCGAAGTACTCAGTGAGACAAAATCATCAACCGAATGTAGCGACAGCGCGGTATTGTTCCATGCCACAAAAACGTCGTGGAGTTTATCTTTATACGAGGTGCTAAGCGCCTGATGATAGCTCATATTCTTGATGCAGAAAGCTGCGTGGATGACGAGACCGGTATCATGAATCGTCGACAATACCGTCAGCGCAAATTCTGACTCATGGCGGAGTAACTGCTCAAGCGCATGCTTGAAAATCAATTCATCACTGAATTTGATTGCCAAAGATAACGCTGTTTCCATAAACGCATCATTTAGGCGCTGCGATTGAATGCCGGCATGGAAAGCTTCGGAGAATGCGTTGCCATCATTGAAATATTGCGTGCTGCTCAGGAAATTAACCCATCCGCTTTGGGTTTCAGGATTCAATAACAGTACACTTTTCCAGTATTGATATGACTTATCAAACAGCTGTAAAGCATCGGCTGAGCCGGCGGCAACGGTAAGGACTTCTTCATCTTCAATTTCATTGGAAAGCATCATCTCGGCCGTCGATAAGGCTTCCCGCCAACGCGCTAATCCATGCAGAGACCTCAGCCGACAACGTAATGTACTGTCCGTCGTACCGATAATTTTCTCAACATCACTAATATCCTGATAAGCCTGTTCATAATAACCTAAACGGCTGAAGATTACGGACCGAAGTTGGATCAGAACGGGCTCTTGCTGCTGATTTCTTAATGCGGCAAAAAGTTGCTGTGATGCAGCAATAATGTCGCCATCGGCAAGCAGCTTAGTGATCGATAATGTAATCTCACGTATTTGGTCTTGTTTCTCTTGCCGCCTCTCATCAAGATGATGCTTAGTATTGTTGATCACTCCCTTAAAAATAGCCGCAACGATCGCATCACCAAACATGTCGGTATAATGAGTAAGATCGTCGCCATTTTTTTCCAGGGCTCGTTTCTGCCCCCACTTTTCCATCAAATTTGTCGGGTTAACGCAGGGAATATCCATCCTGGCGGCGATGGTCTCGACATTTTTAATCAACCGACTGCGGGACTGAATGACGGTTCCAGCACGAGTCACAGCATCAACATGGGTCATAAACATAACGCGATCGCGACCAAGAAGCTGAATGATTTCCATCATATCCTGTTCGATAGCATGCTCATCCATCTGCTCAACATTAATATTACTTAATAAGGCACGATCGTCTTCCGACATTCCGGCAAAACAGGGATCGTCTTTGAGATAGGCCAGGAGTTTGTGTTGATTCCCTTGCGTGGCCAGCGACCAGTACACACGCGCCCGCTCTGTTTGGCTAAAAAACTCATAAAAATGACGAGTTATATAATTTTGTTGTAAGCACAACCCATAGGCCATAATCTTCTTCTGACTTGAAATCTCAACAATATAGAAATCAGAACGACTATGAACGTCGGTTTTTGAATAATTTACAGCAGTTCTAAAAATAAAAGGCCGGACCTTTTCAGGAATATCTATCAATCCCAAAATAAAACGGACCTGCTGTAATGCCTCGCTGCTCGTATGCGTAAACCCATATATTTTCTTAAAATTAGCCTTAAAATTAAAATAAGGCTGAGCTCTTTTTACCGGACTCGCGATACGGCAACTACCAATGGCGGTAAGCGTAAACATCTCTGACGATTTCATTAAATTCATCCACGTGAAAAGAAAGTGAGTAGTTATACTCAGGAATACAAAGCAGTCTGTTTATCGATATACCATTTTAGAGTCTGCTTAAGTCCTTCTTTGATATCAAACTCAGGCTCATATGAAAGAAATGTTTTTATTCTGGTAATATCTGCCTGACTATGCTTAACGTCACCGTCACGAAAATCTTTATAAATTGGTTCAGCACTAATTTGTTCGTCCCGCCATAAATTCAACCCATCGCGGATGAGATAATAAAGCTCATTTAGCGAAGTTCTGTCTCCAACAGCCACATTATAGACTTTATTTTTTGAGGCTAAATCATTAGTCGTTGCTGATAATAAATTTGCCTGAATCACATTTTCTATATAGCAAAAATCGCGGCTTGTTGAACCATCGCCATTGATATAAATTGGTTCATCTTTAAGAAGCGATAGTATCCAGCGAGGAATGACTGCAGAGTATGCTCCGTTAGGGTTTTGGCGGCGGCCAAATACATTAAAGTAGCGCAGGCCAATAGCGTTAAAATCATAGCTGCGAGCAAACACCTCGGCGTACAATTCATTGACGTATTTTGTAACCGCATACGGGCTTAATGGCCGGCCGATCCGTTCCTCAATTTTAGGTAAATCGGGATGGTCACCATAAGTACTACTGCTTGCGGCATAGGTGAAACCAGATACATGTGCATCTCTCGCCGCCGTCAACATATTTAAAAAACCATCAATGTTAGCGCTATTTGTCGTGATAGGATCCTGCAAGGAACGAGGTACGCTTCCCAGAGCGGCCTGATGTAAAACGTAATCGACATTCTCACAAACAGCCTGACAATCGGCAAACGACCGGATATCCCCATGAACAAAGGTAAACCGCGACCATTGTTCTTCACTGACAGCGGCACGCACATCCTCTAAATTATGTTGATAGCCAGTTGAAAAGTTATCCAACCCAATTACTGTTTGATTTAAATAGAGTAGTTCTTCTAATAATCCAGAGCCGATAAAACCTGCTACGCCAGTAATAAGCCAACGTTTTGGTTCAAGAACGAGTTGTATTTTTAATTCATCATAGGCTGTCATGATTATAACCTCACATCTGACTGCTCAGGCGAAAGGATATATTTCAAATCATAAAGCACATGTTTATCTTTTCCAAAGCCACGAATATCAGTACTCCCCATCTTCTTAAACTGCTCATGGCCAACGGCAACAATAATGGCATCATAAGAAGCCGCCTTGATTTCCGATACAGGTATAATCCCGTATTCCTCTTCGACTTCCTCAGCATCCACCCAAGGGTCAAAAATATCAACATTACAGCTGTAATTGCCCAACTCTTTTACAACATCGATAATGCGGGTATTCCTGATATCCGGGCAGTTTTCTTTAAAGGTGAACCCCAGAATCAGAACGTTAGAACCCTCAACATTAATCCCTTTTTTGATCATGGCTTTGATCAACTGTCCCGAAACATAGTTACCCATATTATCGTTCAGTCGACGACCCGCGAGGATAATTTCCGGATAGTAACCGATGCCCTGAGATTTATGAGTCAGATAATAGGGATCGACGCCAATGCAGTGACCACCAACCAGTCCCGGACGGAATGGCAGGAAGTTCCATTTACTTCCCGCTGCTCGCAGTACGGCTTCAGTGTCAATCTCTAATCGGTTAAAGATAATCGCCAATTCATTTACCAGCGCGATATTGAGATCGCGTTGGGTATTTTCAATCACCTTTGCCGCTTCCGCGATCTTAATGCTTTCCGTTTTGTACGTTCCTGCCGTGATGATCTGTCGATAGATCTCATCAACCAGACAGGCCGTTTCTGCAGTTGAACCAGAGGTGATTTTCTTGATAGTTGTCAGACGATATTTTTTATCGCCGGGATTGATGCGCTCTGGGCTATATCCGACAAAGAAGTCTTTGTTAAATGTCATCGCTGACATACGCTCAAGGATCGGCACGCATTCTTCTTCAGTACACCCTGGATATACCGTAGATTCATACACCACGATATCCCCCGGCCTCAGTACTTTGCCAACAGTTTCACTTGCCATAATCAAAGGGGTGAGATCTGGTTGCTTATAATCGTTGATCGGCGTCGGGACGGTAATGATGTAAAAATTGCATTCTCTGATTTCATCAATTGATGAGGTAAACGTCAGATGGCGAGCATCACGTAGCTCTTCTTCTGTGGTTTCGAGATTGACATCGATCCCTTCTTTTAGCTCGAGTATACGTTTATGATTAACATCAAAACCAACCACCTGACGAATTTTCCCAAATTCAGCAGCCAATGGTAAGCCAACATACCCGAGTCCAATAATGGCAATTTTTACATCATCTTTGCTGATCATTACTGATAAGTCCCTTATTTAATAATTATTAACTTTAAATAAATCCCAGATGTTTTCTGGAACGCTACCGCCCCTGACGTTCTTAGCCAGCGTATCTATTCTTATCGAAATCACGACAGTTTCTAGTCTAAGCAAGGCTAGAAATTTTATATTTCCTAATTTTAGTTAAATGGAGGTCGTATGCAGTATCCGTTCTAAAACAACAATTAAAGATCGGATCTTTAATTGTAATTCTTAATGAGAAAACGCATAGCATTTTATTCTGGCAATAGAAGATATCGAGGGTCTCGCACGCCGAATTTAAGGGCGATCTCTTTTCTCCAACGATACAATGTTGACGGCGAGTTCATAAATCTATCCTGAAGCTCCTCCATACCGCTTTCGGTTAAGAAGTACTTCATCTTCATGATATCTTTGTTGCTAATCTTAAAGTTACATTCCCTTCGCCCTGCCGTTATCTTGTCACCATTTCGTCGATATAGGCTTATTTTCTTAATCATCTCCGACACAGATGTTGAGGTATCGAAAACAGCAATAACATTTTTGATATTATCCAACCAAAAAAGAGCCAAAGGCATCAACCGTGAGCTGGAAATGATGATTATGATTTTATTGATATTTTTATTCCGTGAGAAAAAAACCAAGGTGCTACGTAAGCTATATTGATTAAGATTCACGAATAAATAATTTCTTTCGTTTGTAATCAGTGACATTTCATCAATAACACTAGCGGCACCACCCCCAAAGTAAATATCATTAGGTGGCCAGAAATGTTGATACTTCATGAAGCCTCCATAACCTCAAAAAACTCTATTTCATCCATGGAAAGGTAAGTGTCTACTTTTAAGCACACCGACCCTCTAAAAAATACCTAACAATCGAGTAATTGATTTTATTAATATTGCTAAATACATGAGATGAACTTTTACACAACAAGGATGTGATATCAACCCCTCGCCATTCATAGCTAAAAGCTATCAATCACTCATTCTTAGATTTGAATTACTAATGGATATCGGCATTTTAATACGATTATTGGTTGTATTATTAGCACTACCTGTGAAACCGCACTTTCATCTTTTATTCAAAATGAGAAAATTCTCAAAACACAAGGAAACATTTTCTTACAAATTACCAGCATACATACTGGGGTTAAAGGTAGCCTGACTGAATTGTCACCCATGTCTCTACCTTTAAATTCTTAGCTATACCGTGTGAGATTTTAATCAGTACAACTGAAGTCTATCTAACTATATTTGCTATATTTTTCAACAACAATGACATAATATACACAAGGCTAACGAGCCCCCCGGCATAGCAAGCATTCAAAATGGTACAAAGTACTAAACTGACTCGTATATTTTTGTGTATCTACATAATTTCGTGACCGGATAATGAGAACAAAACTAGTCACCTTAAGAAATTATCAGCAGTAATTAAACTCCTGAAGATGTTTTTAACAAAATAGATGTCACCATGTTTATCCAGGTAAAATCATACCAAGTCTAAACCATTTAAAACCTGTTACTGCCGATTAGAGAAAATTGACCTACAAAAAAACTACATTACTTATTTATGAAGAATGACCAATCTTATATCGTGTTAAATAAAGATAACTTTGGAATTATAATCTAACAATTAACTACGTGACCTGTATTAACGTTGATATATTTTCAGACAGACAATCAAATATACTTCTTAAAATTTCTTAAATAAATTCAATTGATTGATAGTTGATTTTTTGTACCACGGGGGGAAATGCGATATTTAAGACACCAGTATCGCGAATTGAAAGGATTAACCAGCATATACAAGGCTCTACTATCCGAGAGCGTCAAAGATTTCTCTTTGGCCCCTGTGGATAGTTAGTTTCATATGAGGTATCTCCCGAAAGGGGTATTAAAATCCCGCCTATCGTCTCCCACCATCGGTTTAGCCTGCATAGTCGTGCATTGAGTCTGTCTGGCCGTTAAACAAAGAAACACATTGAGATTACGAAGGATAATTGAATCAGGAGAGTCTGTGAGAAGTAAGTCGTGGAGCGGGCGAAGGGAATCGAACCCTCGTATAGAGCTTGGGAAGCTCTCGTTCTACCATTGAACTACGCCCGCATTGGAGTGCGTAAGGGATTATAAACCTTACGCTCTTCTTGGCAAGGGACTAACTGACTGACTGGCGATTAATTCACCGTCAGCATTTTGGCTTACTGCCCTGCGGTGGCAAATAACGCAGCGGATCGATAGCCGTCGCCCGATAGCGGATCTGGAAATGCAGCCGCACCGTGGTCGCATCCGAGCTGCCCATCGTCGCGATCTTCTGCCCGGCTTTCACGTTTTGACCGTTGTTCACCAACATCGTGTCATTATGCGCATACGCAGTGATGTAGTCCTCACTGTGCTTAATCATAATGAGATTACCGTAGCCCCGTAGCTGATTACCGACATAAACCACCTTCCCGGCTCCGGCGGCATAAATCGGCGTACCGCGCGCAGCTGAGATATCAATGCCTTTATTGCCGCCGTCCGCGGTTGAATAAGGCAGAATCACTTTACCGCTGGCAGGCCACTGCCAGCAACGCTGTCCGACCGGTGGCCAGGAGGACTGCGGTACGGACGAAGATGGTCTGACCGCCGCCGTTTTGGTTGAGGATTTCGTCGTTGTTTTGCCAGAGCCTGAACTGGTTTTCGCGCCGCCGCTGACCTTCAGCTTTTGCCCCACTTCAATGGTATAGGGCGGTGAAATATTATTCAGGCGTGCAAGCTCTTTTACGCTGGTCCCGGTGGCGCGCGAAATACGGTATAGCGTATCTCCCCGCTTCACGGTATACACGGAGCCGGAATAACTTCCTGTATCAGACGACCTGCTCCCGGAACAGCCTGCTAACAGCAGACCGACACACAGCAGCATCGCGATACTCAGGCCATTTTTCTTCAGGCGTCCTGCACTCAAAACAATACCTCGCAACATTTTCAGACGCTTTATCATAGCAGCCAGAAACCGGATGCCAAATCATATCGCGCAACGAAGCGTCGACTCTGGCATTTCACACCCTCTGTTAATCATTCTGACTTAATAGAGCATATAATGTGAATGCTTAAGATTGATGGTGGACGCTATGCGACAGGAACATGTCATTTTATTGAATGAGCAGGGCCAGCCCTGTGGAACACTGGAAAAGTATGCGGCGCATACCGCCACAACCCCCCTGCACTCTGCTTTCTCATGCTGGATATTTAACGAGCAGGGTCAACTGCTGGTCACCCGCCGTTCGCTGCACAAAAAAGCCTGGCCAGGCGTCTGGACCAACTCTGTCTGCGGTCACCCGCAGTTGGGTGAAAGCACCGAAGCCGCTATTATCCGCCGGGCTAGCTTCGAGCTGGGTGCAGACATCGACTCGCTCAGCCCCGTGTATGCTGATTTTCGTTATTGCGCCACGGATCCGAGTGGAATAGTGGAAAACGAAGTATGCCCGGTTTATGCCGCACATATCGTCAGTGAGCTACAGCTAAACCCAGATGAAGTGATGGATTCCCAGTGGAGCAATCTTGAGGATGTATTGAGCGGGATTGACGCGACGCCGTGGGCTTTTAGCCCGTGGATGGTAATGCAGGTTTCAGACGTTAAGGCACGAGAGTTACTGCGCAAGTTTGCCAACGGGAATTGATTGCCTGACGGGGCTACGCCCATCAGGCCTACATAACGCATCGTAGGCCTGATAAGGCATCAGCCGCCATCCGGCATTTCACATCTTACTTAACCGGGCGCATTGCCGGGAACAGGATTACGTCGCGGATAGTATGGCTGTTTGTGAACAGCATAACCATACGGTCGATACCAATGCCCAGGCCCGCAGTCGGCGGCAGACCGTGCTCCAGAGCGGTAACATAGTCTTCGTCGTAGAACATCGCTTCGTCGTCACCTGCATCTTTGGCGTTAACCTGATCCTGGAAACGCTGCGCCTGATCTTCTGCATCGTTCAGCTCGCTGAAGCCGTTACCGATTTCACGTCCGCCAATGAAGAATTCGAAGCGATCGGTGATTTCCGGATTTTCATCATTACGACGCGCCAGCGGAGAAACTTCTGCCGGGTACTCGGTAATGAAGGTCGGTTGAATCAGGTGCGCTTCTGCAACTTCTTCAAAGATCTCGGTCACGATACGACCCAGACCCCAGCTCTTCTCAACTTTGATGCCGATAGATTCCGCAATCGCTTTTGCAGAATCGAAGTTATCCAGATCGGCCATGTTGGTTTCCGGACGGTATTTCTGAATCGCTTCGCGCATCGTCAGTTTTTCGAACGGCTTACCAAAGTCAAAGACTTCTTCGCCGTAAGGCACTTCAGTCGTTCCCAGAACGTTCTGCGCCAGCGTACGGAACAGCGATTCGGTCAGTTCGATCAGATCTTTGTAGTCCGCATAAGCCATGTAGAGTTCCATCATGGTGAACTCTGGATTATGGCGAACAGAGATGCCTTCGTTACGGAAGTTACGGTTAATTTCGAATACGCGTTCGAAGCCGCCAACCACCAGGCGCTTGAGGTACAGTTCCGGCGCGATACGCAGGTACATGTCCAGATCCAGCGCGTTATGATGGGTGATAAACGGACGCGCTGCCGCCCCGCCAGGGATCACCTGCATCATCGGGGTTTCTACTTCCATAAAGCCACGACCAACCATGAACTGGCGGATACCAGCCATAATCTGTGAACGCACTTTAAAGGTATTGCGGGATTCATCGTTAGAAATGAGGTCCAGGTAGCGTTGACGATAGCGCGCTTCCTGATCCTGCAGACCGTGGAATTTATCCGGCAATGGGCGCAACGCTTTCGTCAGCAGACGTAGCTCGGTACAGTGGATGGACAGCTCACCGGTCTTGGTCTTGAACAACTTACCTTTCGCGCCGAGGATATCGCCCAGATCCCATTTTTTGAACTGCTCGTTGTAGACGCCTTCCGGCAGATCGTCGCGAGCAACGTACAGCTGAATGCGGCCGCCAACATCCTGCAGCGTAACGAATGATGCTTTACCCATAATACGGCGGGTCATCATACGGCCAGCAACGGAAACCTCAATGTTCAGCGCTTCCAGCTCTTCGTTTTCTTTTGCGTCGAAGTCAGCATGCAGTTGGTCTGAGGTATGATCGCGACGGAAATCGTTCGGGAAGGGGATCCCCTGCTCGCGCAGGCTCGCCAGCTTCTCACGGCGCGTTTTCAGTTCATTGTTAAGGTCGGCTACCGCGTCAGCGCCCTGTACGTGTTGTTCAGACATGTTGGTTCCTCATAACCCTGCTTTCAAACTTGCTTCGATAAATTGATCCAGGCTGCCATCCAGCACCGCCTGCGTGTTGCGGGTTTCAACCCCGGTACGCAGATCTTTAATGCGGGAGTCATCAAGGACATAAGAACGAATCTGGCTACCCCAGCCGATATCTGATTTAGTATCTTCCATCGCCTGTTTCTCGGCATTCTTCTTCTGCATTTCCAGTTCATAAAGCTTCGCTTTCATCTGCTTCATGGCCTGGTCTTTGTTCTTGTGCTGGGAACGGTCGTTCTGACACTGCGTCACAATCCCGGTCGGGATGTGGGTGATACGCACCGCAGATTCGGTACGGTTAACGTGCTGACCGCCCGCACCAGAAGCGCGATAAACGTCAATACGCAGGTCCGCCGGGTTGATATCGATATCAATATCATCGTCAACTTCCGGGTAGACAAACGCTGAACTGAACGACGTATGGCGACGACCGCCGGAGTCGAACGGGCTTTTACGCACCAGGCGGTGTACACCGGTTTCGGTACGCAGCCAACCGTAAGCATATTCGCCAGCAATTCTGATGGTCACGGATTTAATACCCGCCACTTCACCTTCAGATTCTTCAATAATTTCAGTCTTAAAGCCGCGCGCTTCAGCCCAACGCAGGTACATACGCATCAGCATGCTTGCCCAGTCCTGTGCTTCCGTACCGCCTGAGCCAGCCTGAATATCGAGATAGCAATCTGCGCTATCATATTCACCGGAGAACATACGACGGAATTCCAGCTGGGCCAGCTTATCTTCCAGCGTATCAAGTTCTGCTACGGCTTCGTTAAAGGTTTCTTCGTCGTCGGCTTCTACAGCCAGTTCCAGCAGGCCGGAGACATCTTCCAGGCCCTGGCTCATCTGATCAAGCGTATCAACGATGGCCTCAAGGGAGGAACGCTCTTTACCCAGCGCCTGCGCGCGTTCGGGTTCGTTCCATACGTCCGGCTGTTCCAGCTCGGCGTTTACTTCTTCCAGACGCTCTTTCTTGGCATCATAGTCAAAGATACCCCCTAAGAACGTTAGAGCGCTCCGTGAGGTCCTGAATGCGGTTATTTACCGGATTAATTTCAAACATTGTCTGATTTCTTTTATTGGACTAGTCAAAATGCGGTTATAAGAGCGGGATTGTAACTAATCCACACCCTTTTTTATAGCGAATATACACATCATCCTTCAAGCTGCCTCTTTGTTGGCTGCGCGATTTCGCCCCAGTCACGTACTGCTCGTACGCTTATGGAGACTCATCCACTTGCCGCCTCGATGCAGCTTGAATGATTTTGTGTAAAGTGACGCTAAAGTGGCCAGATATTATCGATTATAATCTGCAGGCTGCGGTTGCCGCGAAACTCATTAATATCCAGTTTGTAGGCAAGCTGAACTTCGCGAACACCGTTATCCGGCCAGCAGGTGGTATCAACGTTAAACGCAATACCGTCCAGCAACGGTCCACCACCGACGGGCTCCACCATCACCTTCAGATGACGCTCACCGACCAGACGCTGCTGGAGCAGACGGAAATGCCCGTCAAACAGTGGTTCCGGGAACATTTGTCCCCACGGTCCGGCATCACGCAGCATTTGCGCGACCTCCATGGTCATCTCCGCCGCGCTCAGAGCACCGTCAGACACCACTTCGCCCTGCAGTAAGGCGGGGTCCAGCCACTCGGTTACCAGTTCGCCGAAACGCTGCTGGAAACGCTCAAACTGCGCCTCTTCCAGCGACAAACCCGCCGCCATAGCGTGACCGCCAAACTTGAGGATCATACCTGGATGAAGAGTGTCCAGGCGCTCCAGCGCATCGCGCATGTGTAGCCCCTGAATCGAGCGCCCGGAGCCTTTCAGCGTACCGTCACCGGCCGGAGCAAACGCAATTACCGGACGGTGAAAGCGCTCTTTAATACGCGATGCCAGAATCCCCACCACCCCCTGATGCCACTCGGGATGGTACATCGCCAGACCGCCCGGTAGCGTATCGCTACTGCGCTCCAGCTTTTCACACAGAGTCAGCGCTTCCGCCTGCATACCCTGCTCGATCTCTTTGCGCGTCTGGTTGAGTGCGTCCAGCTCATTGGCCAGCATGCGTGCTTCACCAATGTTGTCGCACAGCAACAGCGCCACGCCAACGGACATATCGTCCAGACGCCCCGCTGCATTCAGCCGTGGCCCGAGGGCAAAACCTAAATCACTGGCAGCCAATTTGAGTGGGTCGCGATTGGAAATCTCCAGCAGCGCTTTTATACCAGGGCGGCACTTTCCGGCACGAATACGGCTTAAGCCTTGCCACGTCAGAATGCGGTTATTGGCATCCAGCGGGACCACGTCAGCCACCGTGCCAAGCGCAACCAGATCGAGCAAATCCGCCAGGTTCGGCGGCGCAATTCCTCGTTCATCAAACCAGCCTTTGTCACGCAGGAAGGTGCGCAGCGCCAGCATCAGATAGAAGGCCACGCCAACGCCAGCCAGCGATTTAGACGGGAATTCACAATCGTGCAGGTTAGGATTGATGATCGCTTCAGCGCCCGGCAGCGTGTCCCCTGGCAGATGGTGATCGGTCACAACGACCGGGATCCCCAGCGTTCTGGCATGTTCAACACCCGCGTGGGACGAGATGCCGTTGTCGACGGTGACAATCAGCTGAGCGCCCCGGGCATGGGCCTGATCAACGACTTCCGGGCTTAAGCCATAACCGTCTTCAAAACGATTAGGCACCAGGTAGT
This sequence comes from Citrobacter sp. S46_ASV_140, assembly GCF_018919545.1. Taxonomy (NCBI): domain Bacteria; kingdom Pseudomonadati; phylum Pseudomonadota; class Gammaproteobacteria; order Enterobacterales; family Enterobacteriaceae; genus Citrobacter; species Citrobacter sp. S46_ASV_140. Next base: position 40,928 of record NZ_JAHLRC010000016.1, on the reverse strand, counting down.
CCACGTTACTGCAGCCCAACGCGCGCATCGCCAGAATGCTGAGCGCGGTGCTGGTCGCGCCATCGGCGTCAAAATCGCCGACCACGATGATTCGGGTTCCTTCGCGAAAAGCGTTATAGAGGATTTCAACCGCTTTTTCGACACCGTTCAAATGCTGCCACGGCAGCATGCCTTTCACACTACGCTCAAGCTCCTGCGCGCTGCGCACGCCACGGCTGGCGTATAAACGGCGCAGCAATGGCGGCAAGTCGGCAGGTAGCTCGGCGGTCTCGTCGGCTTCACGCCGACGAAGTTGTATCTGTTGTTTCACGCGAATTATTTACCGCTGGTTTGTTTTGCATGTGCGTCGAGGAATTCTTTCATCTCTTTCGGGCCCTGATAGCCAGGCACTACATAGCCATTGCTCAGCACAATCGCCGGCGTACCGCTGACGCCAAACTGTACGCCCAGCGCGTAGTGGTTAGCGATGTCCACATTACAGGTCGCTGGCTTCACATCTTTGCCAGCCATGGCGTCGTCAAAGGCTTTGTTTTTGTCCTTCGCACACCAGATAGATTTCATGTCCTGCTCGGCCTGGCTTTCCAGTCCCTGACGAGGGAAGGCCAGATAGCGTACGGTGATCCCTAACGCATTGTAGTCTTTCATCTCTTCATGCAGCTTGTGGCAGTAGCCACAGGTGATGTCGGTGAAAACGGTAATGACGTGTTTTTCCTGCGGCGCTTTGTAGACGATCATCTCGTTTTCCAGCGCGTTCAAATGCTTCATCAGCAGTTGGTTGGTAACGTTTACCGGGCTTGCACCGCTCACGTCATACATCGGTCCCTGAATAATATGTTTACCGTCTTCGGTAACGTACAACACGCCGCTATTGGTCAGTACAGTTTTCATGCCCGCAACCGGAGCAGACTGAATCTCGGTACTCTTAACACCCAGCTTCGCTAATGACTGGCGAATCGCCGCATCGTCTGCATGTACCATGCCGGAAAACGCCGTCGCCAGCAGGGTGAACATCATAAAACGTTTTTTCATAACCTATCCTTTCCTGTCAGCACTCACGCTCGCGGGTGATGCTGTTGATGTAGTTGCCGCAAGCGCTCCGTTGCGACATGAGTATAAATCTGCGTTGTCGAGAGGTCGCTATGCCCCAGTAGCATCTGCACCACGCGCAGATCAGCGCCATGGTTGAGCAGATGCGTGGCAAACGCATGCCGCAGGACGTGCGGGGACAGCTTTTCGCTGTCGATTCCAGCCAACACAGCATAGTGTTTGATACGATGCCAAAAGGTTTGGCGAGTCATCTGTTGCGCCCGCTGGCTGGGAAACAGCACATCTATTGATACACCGTTGAGCAACCACGGACGCCCATGCTCCAGGTACGTTTCCAGCCAGTACACCGCCTCCTCACCTAACGGGACAAGGCGCTCTTTATTACCTTTACCGATCACCCGAACCACGCCCTGACGCAGGCTGACGTCACTCATCGTCAGCCCCACCAGTTCAGACACGCGCAGGCCTGTGGCATACAATACTTCCAGCATGGCTTTGTCGCGAAGTTCCAGCGGTTGTTCTATCAGCGGCGCCTGCAGAAGTCGTTCGACCTGTGCTTCGCTGAGATCTTTGGGCAGACGCTGCGGAAGTTTAGGTGATGCAAGCGAGGCGCTGGGGTCATCTTCGCGATATTTTTCACGGTACAGATGCTGAAAAAAACGCCGCATTGCACTGAGCAAGCGTGCGGAACTGGTGGCTTTATATCCCCCATCCATCCGCTCAGCCAGCAATGCTTGCAGGTCATCACTCTGCGCGGTCGCAAGCGAGGCGCCGCGGTGATGTAGCCATTCGACAAGCATGGTCAGATCGCGACGATACGCACTTAGCGTGTTTTCCGCCAGATTTCGTTCCAGCCACAGGGCATCAAGAAACTGCTCGATGCGCGCCAGATCCTGTTCCACTCGCGCCCCTTATTTCACTCTCATTTTTGATGCATTATGCCTCATTGTGCCGAGAATGCGGCGATTCTGTTACACTACCCGCAACGCTACAGCAGAATTGAGATGTTTACGTCATGAACATGGGTCTTTTTTACGGTTCCAGCACCTGCTATACCGAAATGGCAGCAGAAAAAATCCGCGATATCCTGGGTCCCGAACTGGTGACACTGCACAACCTCAAAGATGATTCCCCGACCTTAATGGAGCAGTATGACGTGCTCATTTTAGGCATCCCAACCTGGGATTTCGGTGAAATCCAAGAGGACTGGGAAGCGGTCTGGGAGCAACTGGACGACCTCAACCTGGAAGGCAAAATTGTTGCGCTTTACGGTATGGGCGATCAGTTGGGATACGGTGAATGGTTCCTGGATGCGCTGGGTATGCTGCACGATAAACTGGTCACCAAAGGCGTAAAATTTGTTGGTTACTGGCCAACCGAAGGGTATGAATTTACCAGCGATAAGCCCGTCATTGCCGATGGACAGCTGTTTGTTGGCCTGGCACTGGATGAAACAAACCAGTACGATCTCAGCGATGAACGCATTCAGGCCTGGTGCGAGCAAATCCTTGGTGAAATGGCCGAACACTGGTCCTGATAACCATTTTGCCGGATGTAGGCGTAAACGCCATATCCGGCCTACATGCCGCACCGAACCGTAGACCTTAACGCTGCACGCCATCAGGCATTCATCAGCATTATCCCTGCTTCGCCTGTTGCAGTATTAACCGCCGCAAATCCCGCCACTCCGCGTCATCCATACTGTCTGCCGCCAGCCACAAATGCTGACGTTTTCCGGCATCGGAACGTAAACGCAGCATCATGCCTGTTTTGACCATCCAGGGTGCGCTAGCAATAGTCCACTCTTGCCCTTGCCAGCGTAGACGACCGTCCATCAACAGCCGAATCTCGCCCTGACAGGCATTGATTCGGCGCTGGCTACGGACGCTATCGAACACCACCAGAGAGAGCAGAACCAGCCATAATGGGGTGTAGCTCAATGGCCAGGGCATCAATAAAATAAATACCGCCACCAGCCCATGAATGAGCAGCGAAAGCCATTGCGCGCGCCATGAAACGCGTAAATCAGATTGCCACTGGACCACGTTCCCGATTCCGTGTCTGGATAAGTCGCACCATCTGCTCTAGCTGAGCATCAGCCGGTTTCCCATGATTCATCAACCAGTTAAATAAGTCTGGATCATCACATTCTAGCAGACGGATAAAGATACGTTTTTCTTCATCACTTAAGCTGTCATATTCATGTTCGAAAAACGGCATGATCGAGATGTCCAGCTCACGCATACCGCGACGGCATGCCCAATGAATACGTGCTTTGTTGTTAATATCCATGTTCTTCTTCCTGTCTCGCGAAAACGAAGTATCCCGCTATTGTAACGTGTTTTTCCCTCATATTTACGGGAATATCAGTAAACGGAAGCGTGCTCGCTAAATAAAACCACATTAAGTCAAAGGATTCAGCATTTTTGGATGTCTCCTCGCAAAGCTTAATATATGGCACAAATAGCCTGTTTAAACCGCTTGCAATGGGCCATAGCTCTTTTACCATTAGTCATTATCACTGCGTTAAGCAAATCAGGACATTAATTATGGCTTTTATATCTTTTCCTCCTCGCCAGCCTTTCGCGTCAACGCGCTTGCCTCTGACGCTAATGACGCTCGATGAATGGGCGCTCGCCACCATCACCGGTGTCGACAGTGAGAAGTATATTCAGGGTCAGGTCACAGCGGATGTCAGCCAGATGACCGAGCATCAGCACGTGTTGGCAGCACATTGTGACGCCAAAGGTAAAATGTGGAGCCCCCTGCGTCTGTTCCGCCAGGGTGACGGTTTTGCATGGCTTGAGCGCCGTAATCTGCGCGATGCGCAGCTCACCGAACTGAAAAAATATGCGGTCTTCTCGAAGGTGGCGATTGCCCCGGACGACGAGCGCGTACTGCTGGGCGTCGCGGGATTCCAAGCGCGCGCAGCGCTGGCCAATCTCTTTAGCGAATTACCAAACAGCGATAAGCAGGTCATTACTGAGGGTTCTTCCACCATATTGTGGTTCGAACATCCCGCTGAGCGTTTCCTGCTGATCGTTGATATTGCAACGGCGGAAACCCTGGTAGAGAAGCTGCGCGGTGAAGCGGAGTTAAATAACAGCCAACAATGGCTGGCGCTGGATATCGAAGCAGGTATTCCGGTGATTGATACTACCAACAGCGCACAGTTTATTCCGCAAGCCACCAATCTGCAGGCTCTGGGCGGGATCAGCTTTAAAAAAGGCTGTTATACCGGTCAGGAAATGGTTGCTCGCGCAAAATTCCGCGGAGCCAACAAACGTGCCATGTGGACGCTGGCAGGTGCGGCCAGTCGGGTACCGGAAGCAGGTGAAGACCTGGAGCTGAAAATGGGCGAGAACTGGCGTCGTACCGGCACCGTACTCGCAGCGGTGCAACTGGCGGATGGACAGGTACTGGTGCAGGTTGTGATGAATAACGACATGGAAGCCGACAGTGTGTTCAGCGTTCGTGACGACGCAAAAACGCTGCATATCGTACCGCTGCCGTATTCGCTGGAAGAGTAAATCGCCGGGTGGTGACTTTATCTTACCGGGTCGCGCGTTTTAAAGACCCGGTAAGCACAGCACCGCTGGGTAATAATAATTACGCCTGCCCCACGTACAGGTAGATCGCCAGGAAATGGCAAACGCTGCCACCCAGCACAAAGCCGTGCCAGATCGCGTGGTTGTATGGAATGCGCTTACAGACGTAAAAAATAACGCCCAGCGAATACACCACACCACCAACTGCCAGCAACGTCACACCACCCACCGCCAGCTTAACCGCCAGTTGATACACCACAATCAGCGATAGCCAGCCCATCGCCAGGTAGGTTACCAGCGACAGGACCTTAAACCGGTGCGCAATGGTCAGTTTGAATAAAATACCGAGCAGCGCCAGGCTCCAGATAACAATCATCAGTCCACGTGCCAGCGGCGAATCCAGCCCCACCAGCAGAAATGGCGTGTAGGTCCCGGCAATCAGCAGATAAATCGCGCAGTGGTCGAACTTTTTCAGCCAGACTTTCGCTCTTTGATGGGGGATCGCGTGATATAAAGTTGAGGCGAGGAACAGCAGGATCATGCTGCCGCCATACAGGCTATAGCTGGTTATCGCCATGGCGCTGGCGTTGGTATCCACTGCCTGAACCAGCAACAATACCAGTCCGACAATCCCAAACACCAGCCCGATACCGTGACTGATGCTATTGGCTATTTCCTCTGCCAGCGAATATCCCTGCGCAATTAATGGCTTCTGAACCATATTTTACTCCCGAGAAACGAACACTATCGTGATTGCTCCTCTAGCGTAACTGAGAATGGTTCCAGTGAACACCTGTTAGCTAAAATATTTGCCAACTAAATAATAATCCATAAAAATCATGATATTATATTTTAATATTCAGCTAACAGGCGTACCGTTAAAATCAAAGGCATTTAAAATCAATCACATAAAATTGTGTTTGATCCGGGTAAATCTCGGCAATCACGTGTTTAAGTTCTTCTAGCGTCATATTTTCCTGGCGAGCATGTTTCTCCGTCAGCGTATCCAGCGTGACGGTTGAGGTGCCAACAACCTCAATCGTGCAGAAGTACCCCTCATCTTCGAAGCGCCCAACCCGTAGAATGTCACCGGCTTTGAAGTGTGATTCGGACTCGTCACGAATCGTAATGGTTTTGCGTCCGGCCAGAATGTCATCCTGGAAACGCTGAAAAAAAGTGATGTCATTTGGCTGCATGTTATTATTCCCTGTAGATGAAGTCTGATGAGTGAGTTTTGCCATTGTGAGTATGTTCTCCCACGCTGCCATCGCCAGTCTCAACAATCTTGAGATGCTGGTCTACAACTATGTCATCAAAAACCGTGACAAAGTCATGTACATGACCATTCGTGAACTGGCGGATGCCGTGGGCGTTTCCACCACCACCGTACTGCGCTTTTGCCGCAAGCTTAAGTGTGAAGGTTACTCAGAATTTCGCGTACGCTTCAAATTATATTTAGAGCAGAATGAACCGCAACAGGCTAATTTCGGTGCCAGCGAAATCATCAGCTTCTTTAAAGGCGTTAATAACGACGAGTTCGACAAACTACTCGATCAGGCTGTTGATATTATATTATCTTCCGAGCGTATTATATTCGTCGGGGCGGGAACATCCGGAGCTCTGGCAAAATATGGCGCTCGTTTTTTCTCAAACGTCGGAAAATTTAGTAACCACATCGATGACCCTTATTTCCCGGTGACTAATGATATGGCCAGAAACGCACTGGCGATCGTGCTTTCCGTTTCTGGAGAAACCGAAGAGATCCTACGCTTTGCCAGCCAGTTCAGTCTGCATAACTGTAAGGTTCTGTCGGTCACCAGCCATGAACATTCGCGCCTCGCGAGGCTTGCCGACTTTAATCTCTCCTGGCACGTTCCACAGACACGCATTGCCGGGGTATACGATATAACCACGCAGATCCCCGTTATTTATATTCTGGAATCACTCGGTCGCAAACTGGCGAAAAGAATAGCGTAAAAAAACAATATGTTTTTTTGATGTAACAAATCACATTAACGCTATTTTGTTATATCGTGACATTTATCTTTCCTTTGTTAGACTCAAAATCAGATTGTATTAATTTGAGACTGAGCGCAGATGAAAAAAATTACCTTACCAAACGATTTTTTATGGGGCGGCGCGGTTGCGGCGCATCAGGTTGAAGGCGGCTGGAATAAAGGTGGCAAAGGGCCCAGCATTTGCGACGTACTGACCGGGGGGGCACACGGCGTTCCGCGAGAAATCACTCAGGACGTCGTGCCAGGTAAGTACTACCCCAACCACGAAGCCGTCGATTTTTACGGTCATTACAAAGAAGACATTAAGCTGTTTGCCGAGATGGGCTTCAAATGCTTCCGTACGTCAATTGCCTGGACCCGTATCTTCCCCAAAGGGGACGAAACCCAGCCAAACGAAGAAGGGCTAAAATTCTACGACGACATGTTTGATGAACTGCTGAAGTACAATATCGAACCGGTCATCACCCTTTCCCACTTCGAAATGCCGCTACACCTGGTTCAACAGTACGGTAGCTGGACCAATCGTAAAGTCGTTGATTTCTTTGTCCGTTTTGCTGAAGTGGTCTTTGAGCGCTACAAGCACAAGGTCAAATACTGGATGACCTTCAACGAGATCAACAACCAGCGTAACTGGCGTGCACCGCTGTTTGGCTATTGCTGCTCCGGCGTGGTGTATACCGAGCATGAAAACCCGGAAGAGACTATGTACCAGGTGCTGCACCACCAGTTCGTGGCCAGCGCTCTGGCGGTGAAAGCCGCACGTCGCATCAACCCTGAAATGAAAGTCGGCTGCATGCTGGCAATGGTCCCGCTATACCCGTACTCCTGTAAGCCTGAAGATGTGATGTTCGCGCAGGAATCGATGCGTGAACGCTATGTATTCACCGACGTTCAACTGCGCGGCTACTATCCATCTTATGTACTGAACGAGTGGGAGCGCCGCGAATTCAATATTCGAATGGAAGCTGGCGATGAACAAATCCTGCGTGAAGGCACCTGCGACTATCTCGGATTTAGCTACTACATGACCAACGCGGTAAAAGCGGAAGGTGGTAGCGGCGATGCTATTTCCGGTTTTGAGGGCAGCGTGCCGAACCCGCACGTCAAAGCATCCGACTGGGGCTGGCAGATTGATCCGGTCGGCCTGCGTTACGCCTTATGCGAACTGTACGAGCGTTATCAGAAGCCATTGTTTATCGTTGAAAACGGATTTGGCGCTTACGACAAAGTTGAAGAAGACGGCAGCATCCACGATGACTACCGCATCGACTATCTGCGCGCCCACGTCGAAGAGATGATGAAAGCGGTAACGTATGACGGCGTAGATCTGATGGGCTACACGCCGTGGGGCTGCATCGACTGCGTCTCGTTCACCACCGGCCAGTACAGCAAACGCTACGGTTTTATCTACGTGAACAAACACGACGACGGCACCGGCGATATGTCGCGTTCGCGTAAGAAAAGTTTTGAGTGGTATAAAGCAGTGATTGCCAGCAACGGCGAGAATCTGTAATTTTTTGCCGGATGGCGCTGCGCTTATCGGGTTTACGGGAACTGTACCTGTAGACCAGAGCAGACATTTACGCCGCCATCCGGCAAGCAACGCATTACTTCCCGCCGGCCAGCTCCAAAAAACTGCCCGTGACGTAAGACGCCTTCTCACTCAGCAGCCAGGTAATCGCCTGCGCGACCTCTTCCGGCTGTCCGCCGCGCTGCATAGGCAACATGGATTTCACGCGATCCACCCTTCCCGGCTCGCCGCCTGACGCATGCATTTCCGTGTAGATAAGACCGGGTCGCACGCAGTTCACGCGTATCCCCTGCGCCGCAACCTCCAACGCGAGGCCGGTGGTAAGCGTGTCCACCGCACCTTTTGAGGCTGCATAATCAACATATTCGAACGGGGCGCCAAGCCGTGACGCCGCCGAAGAGACATTCACAATCGCCCCGCCCTGACCGCCATGCTTAAACGACATGCGCTTTACCGCTTCCCGACAACACAGAAAATAGCCGGTAACATTCGTCGCCAGGACGCGATTAATACGCTCAGCGGTTAGGCTTTCCACCGTGCTCTGTTCAAACAAAATCCCGGCATTGTTCACCAGCGCAGTCAGCGGCTCACCCTCGCGGTCAATGGACTCAAACATCGCCCCGACCTGGCTTTCATCGCTGATATCGGCCCGCAGAGCAAACGCCTTTCCTCCCGCAGCGGCGATATTGTTCACCACCTCCGTTGCCGCACGAATATTGTGATGAAAGTTAACGGCGACCGTGTAACCCTCTAGCGCTAACTGCAGCGCGGTTGCCCGGCCAATACCGCGACTGCCCCCCGTAACCAGTGCTATAGCCATCACTATTCTCCCCAAAAATAAAGGCGCCGAAGCGCCTTTAAAAGATAGCTGAATCAGTCGATTACTGATAATCGCTCAGCGGCACGCAGGAGCAGAACAGGTTACGGTCACCGTAAACGTCATCAAGGCGTTTCACGGTCGGCCAGTATTTGTTCGCTACGCCCGCCGGGAAGACGGCGATTTCGCGGCTGTAACCGTGATTCCACTCCGCGACCAGCTCATTTTGCGTGTGCGGGGAGTTAACCAGCGGGTTATCTGTAAGCGACCATTCACCGGCTTTCACGCGATCGATCTCAGCGCGAATTGCCAGCATCGCATTGATAAAGCGATCCAGTTCCACTTTGCTTTCCGATTCAGTCGGTTCCACCATCAGCGTACCCGCTACCGGGAACGACATGGTCGGCGCATGGAAACCGTAATCGATCAGACGCTTGGCAATATCCAGTTCGCTGATGCCGGTCTCTTCTTTCAGTGGGCGAATGTCGAGAATACATTCATGTGCCACGCGACCATCGCGACCGGTATACAGCACCGGATAGGCATCTTTCAGACGGCTGGCAATGTAGTTAGCGTTCAGGATCGCCACCTGGCTTGCCTGCTTCAGACCTTCTGCGCCCATCATACGGATGTACATCCAGCTGATCGGCAGAATGGATGCGCTACCGAACGGTGCCGCAGAAACCGCGCCCTGACGGGTGAGCATCCCTTCAATCTGTACTACGCTATGACCCGGCACGAACGGCGCCAGATGCGATTTAACACCGATTGGTCCCATACCTGGGCCGCCGCCGCCGTGCGGAATGCAGAATGTTTTATGCAGGTTAAGGTGTGAGACATCGGCACCGATAAAGCCCGGTGTGGTGATCCCAACCTGAGCATTCATGTTCGCGCCATCAAGATAAACCTGGCCGCCAAACTGGTGCACAACGTCGCACACTTCACGGATCGTTTCTTCATACACGCCATGAGTAGAGGGATAGGTCACCATGATGCAGGAGAGGTTTTCACCCGCCTGCGCCGCTTTTTCACGCAGATCACCAAGATCGATGTTGCCGTTTTTATCACAGGCGACAACCACTACCTGCATACCCGCCATCTGTGCAGAGGCCGGGTTGGTACCGTGGGCAGAGGCCGGGATCAGACAGATATCGCGATGGCCTTCGTTACGGCTTTCGTGATAATGGCGAATCGCCAGCAGACCCGCATACTCGCCCTGCGCGCCGGAGTTCGGCTGCATGCAGACTGCGTCATAACCGGTCAGTTTTACCAGCCATTCGGAAAGCTGGCCGATCATCTGGTGATAACCTTCTGCCTGCTCTGGCGGGCAGAACGGATGCAGTTCAGCGAATTCCGGCCAAGTGATAGGGATCATCTCGGCGGCAGCGTTCAGCTTCATGGTGCAAGATCCCAGCGGGATCATTGCCTGGTTCAGGGCCAGATCTTTGCGCTCCAGCGAGTGCATGTAACGCATCATCTCGGTTTCGCTGTGATAGCGATTAAACACCGGATGGCTGAGGATCGCATCATCACGCAGCATGCTGTCCTGAATGGAACGGCTGTCGAGCGCCACGTCTTTGTCCAGCGTTTCGATGTTCAGACCGTGGCTGTCTCCCAGCAGAACATTGAACAACTGCACCACGTTTTCACGGGTGGTGGTTTCATCGAGCGTAATACCTACCGCGTTATGGATATCGCTACGCAGGTTGATTTCTGCCGCTTCAGCACGCGCCAGTACCGCAGCCTTATCGGCCACTTCAACACACAAAGTGTCAAAGTAGTGCGCATGACGCAGCTTCAATCCTTTCTGTTGCAGACCGGCTGCCAGAATATCGGTCAAACGATGGATGCGATTAGCGATACGTTTCAGGCCAACCGGGCCATGATAAACGGCATACAGGCTGGCGATGTTGGCCAGCAGAACCTGCGAGGTACAAATGTTGGAGTTCGCTTTCTCGCGGCGGATATGCTGTTCGCGAGTCTGCATCGCCATACGCAGGGCGGTATTACCCGCTGCATCTTTGGAGACGCCGATAATACGGCCTGGCATGGAGCGTTTGAATTCATCTTTAGCGGCAAAGAATGCCGCGTGCGGGCCGCCGTAGCCCATCGGTACGCCGAAACGTTGCGCAGAGCCGAAAACGATATCCGCGCCCTGTTTGCCCGGTGCAGTCAGCAGTACCAGCGCCATAAAGTCGGCAGCGACGCTGACCACTATTTTACGGGATTTCAGCTCAGCCATCAGGGCGCTGTAGTCGTGCACTTCACCGGTGGTGCCAACCTGCTGCAACAGCACGCCGAACACATCCTGATGATCCAATGCTTTTGCCGCGTCATCAACAATGACGTCAAAACCAAAAGTTTGCGCACGAGTACGCACTACGTCCAGCGTTTGCGGATGAACATCAGCCGCCACAAAGAAACGGTTGGCGTTTTTCAGTTTGCTGACGCGTTTGGCCATCGCCATGGCTTCAGCTGCAGCAGTAGCTTCATCCAGCAGAGAAGCGGAAGCCATGTCCAGGCCGGTCAGGTCCAGCGTCACCTGCTGGAAGTTCAGCAGTGCTTCCAGACGGCCCTGGGAGACTTCCGGTTGATACGGGGTGTAGGCGGTGTACCAACCCGGGTTTTCCAGCATGTTACGCAGGATAACCGGTGGCAGCTGCACGGCGGTGTAGCCCATGCCAATGTAGGACGTGAAGCGCTTGTTACGCCCGGCGATGGCTTTTAATTCAGCCAGCGCAGCGTATTCGGTCGCCGCCTCGCCCACCTGTGGCGGGGTTGCGAGCTGAATGTCTTTCGGCACAATCTGGCCGATCAGCGCGTTTAACGACTCTGCGCCAACCGCATTCAGCATCTCTTGCTGCTGCGCGGCGTCCGGTCCGATGTGGCGTTCAATGAAAGCGCCGCTATTTTCAAGCTGGCTTAACGTCTGTGTCATGGGCGATGGTTCCTGAAACGTGCAGTGAATCGTAGGTGTCTCTACTTACCTGAATACGCGAAAAATTCGCGTTGCAGGAAGGCGGCGACGCAGCACATCCCCAGGAGCTTACATCAGTAAGTAACTGAGGTGTGCAAGAAAGCCAACACACCTGCAACGTGAAGAATGAAGCGTATTTATTCGTCTTCTAACAAAGCTTCATATGCAGTCGCATCCAGCAGCGATTCAATTTCGCTTTCATCGCTGGCTTTGATTTTGAAGATCCAGCCCCCTGCATACGGCTCGCTGTTGACCAGTTCCGGGGAGTCGCTGAGCGCGTCGTTAACCGCAACAATCTCACCGCCTACTGGCGCATAAATATCGGATGCCGCTTTTACGGATTCCGCAACGGCGCAGTCATCGCCCGCGCTGACGGTTGCGCCAACTTCGGGCAGGTCAACGAAAACCATGTCACCTAACAGCTCCTGAGCATGTTCGGTGATCCCAACGGTGTAAGAGCCGTCAGCTTCTTTGCGCAGCCATTCGTGTTCTTTGCTGTATTTCAGTTCTGCAGGTACGTTGCTCATCAATCAATCTCCAAAAAAGGATGAATTACGCGACGGCTTTGCCGTTACGCACAAAAACAGGTTTAGTCACTTTTACCGGCATTTCGCGGTTACGGATCTGTACGATCGCGGTCTCACCAATACCCGCAGGGACACGCGCCAGCGCGATGCTGTAACCCAGGGTTGGGGAGAATGTCCCGCTGGTGATAATGCCTTCCTGCTGATTGCCGGAAGCATCGGTGAAACGCACCGGCAGTTCATTACGCAGTACGCCTTTCTCGGTCATCACCAGTCCGACCAACTGTTCGTGGCCTTTTTCACGCTGCATTTCCAGCGCTTCCCGACCGATAAAGTCGCGGTCAGTCGGTTCCCACGCAATGGTCCAGCCCATGTTGGCCGCCAGCGGAGAAATGCCTTCGTCCATCTCCTGACCGTACAGGTTCATGCCGGCTTCCAGACGCAGCGTGTCGCGCGCGCCAAGACCGCAAGGTTTGACACCTGCTTGTACCAGCGCACGCCAGAAGTCTGCCGCCTTTTCACTCGGCATGGCAATTTCATAGCCTGCTTCGCCGGTATAACCGGTGGTTGCGATAAACAAATCACCCGCCTGAACGCCGAAGAACGGCTTCATGCCTTCTACCGCCTGGCGCTGCTCGTCAGTAAACAATGTGGCTGCTTTTTCCTGCGCGTTTGGGCCCTGCACCGCAATCAGCGACAGATCATCTCGAACGGTGATGTCGATGGCGTAAGGTTCAGCGTGTTGGGTAATCCAGGAGAGGTCTTTTTCGCGGGTGGCGGAGTTTACAACGAGGCGGAAGAAATCTTCAGTGAAGTAGTAGACAATCAGGTCATCTATCACGCCGCCCGACGCGTTGAGCATACCGGAGTAGAGGGCTTTACCCGTCTTCGTTAGCTTCGCGACGTCGTTTGCCAGCAGATAACGCAAGAACTCCCGGGTGCGGCTACCGCGCAGGTCGACGATGGTCATATGTGACACATCAAACATTCCGGCATCGGTGCGAACAGCATGGTGTTCATCAAGCTGAGAACCGTAATGCAGTGGCATCATCCAGCCATGGAAATCTACCATGCGCGCGCCACATAGCGTGTGTTGTTCGTACAAAGGAGTCTGTTGAGCCATCTTTTCCTCGTTGAATAAGCGGGGCTACCAACTCTTTCGCGGTGAAATTTTCGCCACGAAACCCAGCACCGCAGCCGCTCCAGGGGCCACGACGCAAACGTTCTCTTTGTCCTGAACTTACCACCGAAACAGACGCTAAACCATAAGGCAAAATTAACCATCACATTAGCTTATGGCCAAAAACAGCAAAATCACCGGCAGAACAAAACCCCACCCATACGACAAATAATCAGAACAAAAAATAAATACAAGCTGGAATTAACAGCACCAACCAACATTAAATGTGGAAAAATTGTCAAAAATGGCGTTATGAAAAAAACGTAATATTAAAAAAACTAATGCGAAAAAAGGCGTGGAATTAGATTATTTCAAATGAGAGAAGCACCCCGGCGCGCAGGCCGGGAGTGGAAAGTGTGACGGGTCTCAAACTCTTAAGATTGTCCTTACGGACGCTAGCGTAACCACTCAGGAAGATCGTTCAGTCCCATCGCCTGGCGGATGAGCTGTGGTTTTACGCCTGGCAGGGTATCGGCCAGTTTCAGACCAATATCACGCAGCAGTTTTTTCGCCGGATTCTCGCCAGCAAACAGTTCACGAAAGCCCTGCATACCGGCCAGCATCATCGCTGCGCTGTGCTTACGGCTGCGCTCGTAGCGGCGCAAATAGAGATACTGACCAATATCTTTGCCCTGACGCTGTAGCCGCTTCAGCTCATCGATCAGCTCCGCCGCATCCATAAAGCCAAGGTTAACCCCCTGACCCGCAAGCGGGTGGATGGTATGCGCCGCATCCCCCACCAGCGCCAGACGATGAGCAGCGAATTGACGGGCATAGCGTCCCGTCAGCGGAAACGCCTGACGCTCGCTTTCAAGGCTGCACAGCCCCAGGCGATTATCAAAAGCGATATTCAGCGCCTGATTAAACTCATCAACGCTTGCCTGCTGCATGCGTTCTGCTTCCTGCGGCGAGAGCGACCAGACGATAGAGCACAGGTGCGGGTCACTGAGCGGCAGGAACGCCAGGATCCCCTCACCGTGAAACGCCTGCCGCGCAACCGCGCCGTGAGCTTCCTGCGTACGGATAGTCGCCACCAGCGCATGATGACGGTAATCCCAGAAAGTGAGCGGAATATCCGCTTTGTTGCGCAGCCAGGAGTTAGCGCCATCGGCGCCGACCACCAGGCGAGCGGTCAGCATTGCGCCATCTTTCAGGGACAGAAATGCCTCATTCTCACCCCAGGCTACCTGCTGTAACTCAGCGGGCGCCATCAGCGTAATGTCCGCTGAACGCTGCGCTTTTTGCCAGAGTGCGTAATGGATCTCTGAGTTTTCAACGATGTGGCCTAAATGGCTGTAGCCCATGCTCTGGTCATCAAACGCAATACGCCCAAAGCTGTCTTTGTCCCAGACTTCCATGCCGTGGTAGCAACAAGCGCGACGGGCAACAATGTCGGACCAGACGCCCAGTCGGCTAAGCAGTTTTTCACTGGCGGCATTAATGGCCGATACGCGAAGCTGAGGAGGTGCATCCGCCGCCAAAGGCTGCGGAACATGTTGTTCTAACACCGCAACGCGCAACCCGCTGCCCTGCAAGCCGCAGGCAACCGCCAGTCCCACCATGCCGCCACCAACAATTGCTACATCAACACTTTGCACTGTTTGCTCCTGAAAATAGGACAATCAAAAACCGTAGGCCGGATAATGCAAATCCGCCATCCGGCATTACTTCCGCGACATTGCCTGATGGCGCTGCGCTAATCAGGCCAGCTTCTTTAATTCGGCCTACAGGATATATCTATCGCGCAACCCAACCGAGGGTCCGCTCCGCCAGCGCATCGCGTGCAGGCGTGAATAATTCCATCGCCATCAGCCCGACATTACGCCCAACGATCAGCGGGGCCCAGCGATTGGCAAACAAATACACCAAATTGTTGGTCACACCAATCGTCGTTTCGCGATCGCGTTCGCGGCGCTGCTGATAGCGTGCCAGTACCGCATAATCACCGATATCTTCCGCGCAGTTTTGCGCCTGCGTCAACGTCTCAGCCAGGCTCATCACATCGCGCAGACCAAGGTTGAAACCTTGTCCGGCAATGGGATGCAGCGTCTGTGCTGCGTTCCCCACCAGCACAGTACGATGGATAATGGCTTTTTGCGCCGAGGTTAATGAAAGCGGATAGGCGTTGCGTTTACCGGCCTGGGTAATACGCCCCAACCGCCAGCCAAACGCAGTTTGCAGTTCGCGGCAAAATTGTTCGTCGGACCAGGCCATAATCTCATCACGCCGCTCCAGCGGATGGCACCACACCAGCGAGCAGCGACCATCAGACATCGGTAGCATTGCCAGCGGACCATATTGTGTGAAACGTTCAAACGCTCGCCCGTCATGCGCAACGGAGGTCGTGACGTTGGCAATCACCGCCAGTTGTTCATAGGGTTGTTGCTGCCAGTCAACGCCGCAGGCGGTAGCCAGTGCGGAGCGCGTGCCATCGGCGGCCACCAACAGGCGACCATTGATCATCTCGCCATTTTCCAGCGTAACCTCAACGCGTTCCTGCGTGCGTGACACGCTGGCTACACGGTCGGGGCAGTGTAGCGTGATGCCCGGCGCTTTACGCAGCAGCGCAAACAAACGCAGCCCGACATCGTGCAGTTCCACCACCTGGCCCAGCGCCGGAATACGGTATTCCTGCGCATCCAGCGTCACAAATCCGGCATGGCCGCGATCGCTGACGTGAACCGTTTTGATCGCCGTTGCGCAATCGGCAATCGCCTGCCATACGCCAATTCGCGCCAGCTGTTGGCAGGTCCCTGCCGCCAGCGCGATCGCCCGGGCGTCAAACCCTGGATGGCGGTCAGTTTCAGGTTCGCTCGCTTCTATCAGGTGAACAGGCAGAGTCCCGTGGCTGAGCTGAGAAATGGCCAGCGCCAGCGTTGCACCGACCATACCACCGCCAACGATAATCACGCTCATTGCAGCCGCGCCGCAGCCATTAAGGCTTCAATGTCATCCGCTTTCTTCACCACGCTGGCGGTCAGGTTCTCATTGCCGTCCTCGGTGATGAGGATGTCATCTTCAATACGAATGCCGATACCACGATAAGCAGGCGGCACATCGGCGTCCGGCGCGATATACAGCCCCGGTTCGACGGTGAGCACCATTCCTGGCTCGAGAATACGTGAGCGGTCCTGACCATAAACGCCAACGTCGTGCACATCCAGTCCCAGCCAATGGCTAAGACCATGCATAAAGAATGGGCGATGCGCATTTTCGGTAATCAGTTGGTCGATCTCGCCGTGCAAAATGCCAAGCTTCACCAGACCCGTAATCATGATGCGCACCACTTCGCCGGTGACTTCCTGGATGGACGTCCCCGGGCGATACAGGCGCAGACTGGTCTCTAATGACTCCAGTACGATGTCGTAGATTTCACGCTGAGCAGGGGAAAATTTGCCGTTTACCGGGAAGGTACGCGTAATGTCGCCCGCATAACCTTTGTATTCACACCCGGCGTCAATCAACACCAGATCGCCATCGCGCATTTCACTTTCATTTTCGGTGTAATGGAGAATACAGCCGTTTTCGCCGCTGCCGACAATCGTGTTATAGGATGGGTAACGCGCGCCATGGCGAGTAAACTCGTGGTGAATCTCCCCTTCCAACTGGTATTCAAACATTCCCGGACGGCATTTTTCCATCGCGCGGGTATGCGCCAGCGCACTGATCTCTCCGGCACGGCGCATGACCGCAATTTCTTCTGGTGATTTGAACAGGCGCATTTCATGGACCATTGGACGCCAGTCGATGATCGCGGCGGGTGCGTGCAGATTTTGTCTGGAGCCTTTACGCAGTTTATCCAACGCCGTGCATACTATCTCATCTGCCCAGGCATATTCGCCCTGCGCGTGGTACACCGCGTCCAGGCCATTGAGCAACAGGTGCAGTTGTTGGTTGATTTCACTGAAGGCCAGCGCCCGGTCAACGCCGAGTTTTGCCGGTGCGGCATCCTGGCCCAGACGGCGGCCAAACCAGATCTCCGCCGTCAGATCGCGAACCCGATTAAACAAAACGCTGTGGTTATGAGTGTCATCACTTTTAATCAGCACCAGCACGGCTTCCGGTTCGTTAAAACCGGTGAAGTACCAGAAATCACTGCTTTGGCGGTACGGGTATTCACTGTCCGCGCTGCGCGTCGCTTCAGGCGCGGCAAAAATCAGCGCGGCGCTGCCGGGCTGCATTTGTGCCAGTAAAGCCTGGCGACGACGCTGGAATTCTTGCTGAGATATCTCGCTCATCACACTCTCCTTTGCGTTTCGTTCTTAGTGCAGAGTCGGTTTACGGACTTCCGGCGCGGTCGGCTGCTGACGCGTAAACGTGTCATGACACAGCAAGGCGGCTACGCGCACGTATTCGATAATCTCTTCGAGCGACATTTCCAGCTCTTCCTGATCTTCGTCTTCGTCATATCCCAACTGAGCGATATTGCGCAGGTCGTCAATCGCTTCACCGGTTTCACCGGTCACTTTGTCGAGCTTTGGCTGCGTAACGCCAAGGCCCAGCAAAAAGTGGTTTACCCACCCCGCCAGCGCATCGGCACGATCAAACACGCTAACGTCGTCGCCTTCAGGCAGATAAAGCTGAAAAAGGAAACCGTCGTCCTCGAGGGCATCGCTGGTGGCTGAGTGCATTTTCATCAGTGCCTGAGCCAGCTCGTGACCGAAGGCCAGACCTTCGTTAGTCAGGTCGTGCAGCAGCGGCTGCCATGAGCTGTCGTTGTTGCCGCCGCAAATCATCCCGCTGATCAAGCCGTGCATTTCGGCCGGGGTTAATCCAGCCCCTTGTTGGTTCAAAAACTGGCTAACGTCGTTGTAGCCAGGCATTTCGTTCTGTATAGACATAAGCATTCGTCATCAAAGGGAGGAATATTCATGGTATGCTACCACTTTGGGCCCTGGTGGACCAGAAAAGGGCTTGTATCTTGATACCAGGGTAGCTATAGTGTCGCCCCTTCGCGGACCCAAGGTCTGGAGACGAAGGCAGCGCAGTCAATCAGCAGGAAGGTGGCATGTCTGCACAACCCGTCGATATCCAAATATTTGGCCGTTCACTGCGAGTGAATTGCCCGCCTGAACAAAGGGATGCGTTGAATCAGGCTGCGGACGATCTCAATCAGCGATTGCAAGATCTGAAAGTTCGCACTAGAGTCACAAATACTGAGCAGTTGGTTTTCATCGCCGCGTTGAACATCAGCTATGAATTAACTCAGGAAAAAGCGAAGACGCGTGAGTACGCGGCGAGCATGGAACAACGTATTCGGATGCTACAACAGACCATCGAACAGGCGTTGCTTGATCAGGGTCGCATAACCGAAAAAACGGGCCAAAACTTTGAATAACACTTTTCGGTTTACTGTGGTAGAGTGACCGTGAAGACAAAATTTCTCTGAGATGTTTGCAAGCGGGCCAGTCCCCTGAGCCGATATTTCATACCACAAGAATGTGGCGCTCCATGGTTGGTGAGCATGCTCGGCCCGTCCGAGAAGCCTTAAAACTGTGACGACGCATTCACCTTGAACCAAGGGTTCAAGGGTTACAGCCTGCGGCGGCATCTCGGAGATTCCCTTCTACCTGGCAACAGCCATGACACTACTTTCTGAACTCCCTTTATCCCGGCAAGAAATTCGTCAACTGATTCGACAGCGTCGTCGCGCGCTGACCTCTGAACAGCAACGACACTACGGTCAGCAAGCCGCGACCCGAATGCTCAGTTTTCCCCCTGTTGTACTCGCGCATACTGTGGCGGTATTTCTCTCGTTCGATGGCGAACTCGATACCCAGCCGCTGATAGATCAGCTGTGGCGAGCGGGCAAGCGCGTTTACCTTCCGGTTCTTCATCCCTTCAGTCCCGGTAATTTACTGTTCCTGCACTATCATCCGCGCAGCGACCTGGTGACCAATCGCTTAAAGATCCAGGAACCACGGCTTGATGTACGCGACGTATTGCCGCTGTCAAAGCTGGACGTACTGATTACGCCGTTAGTGGCATTTGATGAGGACGGGCAACGCCTGGGCATGGGCGGCGGATTTTACGACCGCACGCTACAAAACTGGCAACAGCATAAGCTCCAACCCGTGGGCTACTCGCATGACTGCCAGTTAGTAGAAAAATTGCCGGTTGAAGAGTGGGATATCCCGCTGCCAGCGGTGGTGACGCCGTCCAAAATCTGGGAGTGGTAGCCGTTTTTTGCCGATTGACAGCGTCGTTTTTTTGACCTAAATTCCTCGGTGAAGGGTGAGGGAGGCGAACCTCCCTCCTGCGTACTCTCTGTTAATATGCTGGGCAAGCGATGATTAACAGGATCAGCAGCATGATGACGTATCTCATCATCGTCCCTTTCCTTTTTAGAGCCCCTGCTTCGGTAGGGGCTTTCCCGTTTCAGCGCTATGCTGCGCCCCTATCGTAAATTCCTTTTATTGCTGTACAACACGCAATGCTGCCTTTAGTTGCCAACTGCGGCAAAGCTCGAAAACAGAATGTATGCGTTACAGAAAGAGATTTTGAGGCAGGGAAATCAGAGGAAAGATGGGCAAGTCAACCGCCTGCCCATGTAGAGGAAATCAGTACAGCAGACGAGCGCGAATGGTTCCCGGAAGGGCTTTCATCGCCAGCAGCGCTTTCTCCGCCACATCTTCATCCGCTTCAATATCGATAACCACATAACCTACCTGCGCTGAAGTCTGCAGATACTGCGCGGCAATGTTGACGCCCTGCTCGGCAAAAATCTGGTTCAGTGCCGTCAGTACGCCCGGACGGTTTTCGTGAATGTGCATCAGACGACGACCACCGTGCAGCGGCAGAGAAACTTCCGGGAAGTTTACCGCAGACAGCGTAGACCCGTTGTCGGAATACTTGGTCAGTTTCCCAGCTACTTCCAGACCGATGTTTTCCTGCGCTTCCAGCGTTGAACCACCAATGTGCGGCGTCAGGATCACGTTATCGAAATCACACAGCGGCGAAGTGAAAGGATCGCTGTTAGTTGCCGGTTCGGTTGGGAATACGTCGATTGCAGCCCCCGCCAGATGTTTGGTCGCTAACGCGTCGCACAGCGCAGGAATATCAACAACCGTACCGCGTGCGGCGTTAATCAGCAGCGCCCCCGGTTTCATCAGCGAAATCTCACGCGCGCCCATCAGGTTTTTGGTGGAGGCATTTTCCGGCACGTGCAGACTGACCACGTCGCTCATATTGAGCAGGTCGGAAAGATGCTGTACCTGCGTGGCATTGCCAAGCGGGAGTTTATTTTCAATATCATAGAAAAAGACATGCATCCCGAGCGATTCCGCCAGAATGCCCAACTGAGTACCAATGTGGCCGTAGCCGATGATCCCCAGTTTTTTACCACGCGCTTCAAAAGAGCCGGTAGCCAGTTTATTCCACACGCCGCGGTGCGCTTTGGCGTTCGCTTCGGGTACGCCACGTAGCAGTAGCAGCAGTTCGCCAATCACCAGCTCAGCAACGGAACGTGTGTTAGAGAATGGTGCGTTAAACACAGGGATCCCGCGCTTTGCCGCTGCACTTAGATCAACCTGGTTGGTGCCAATGCAGAAGCAGCCAATCGCGACCAGTTTCTCTGCGGCGTCAATCACATCTTCAGTCAGATGGGTACGGGATCGCAGGCCAATGAAGTGGGCATCACGGATGGACTCTTTCAGTTGTTCAGTGTCCAGAGCACCTTTGTGAAACTCGATGTTGGTATAACCTGCTGCACGAAGGCTTTCGAGTGCTTTTTGGTGCACGCCTTCAACCAGCAGAAATTTAATCTTATCTTTCTCCAGTGATACCTTTGCCATTTCCCCGACCCTGTCTTTTTTGTTCAAACTGATGTGTTGTGTGTGGGATTTTCATCCGTCTCTTCAACATATCAAAAAATAATATTGCGGCAATATGAACGTTTGCGTCGCCGTGCTGAAGAAATGTCATTCAACGGGAAATGTCAGAGGAAAATACTGGCGATAACTTTTTCTTTGGAGAGATCGGCAGGACAATATTATAAACGTGACACAAGTCACCAAATTTGCCCTGCCAAAATTTTTTTAACGGGAGAAGACGCTCCCGTCAGATCATTTTACGATAGTTTTCACGCCGTCAGGCGTACCGATCAGCGCGACATCCGCACCACGGTTGGCAAACAGGCCGACGGTTACCACACCTGGAATCGCATTGATGGCATTCTCCAGCGCGATGGCGTCGAGGATCTCCAGACCGTGCACATCGAGGATGACGTTGCCGTTGTCCGTCACGACGCCCTGACGGTATTCAGGACGACCGCCCAGCTTCACCAACTGGCGAGCCACAGCGCTGCGCGCCATTGGGATCACTTCGACCGGCAGCGGGAAGTTGCCGAGAATATCGACTTCTTTAGACGCATCCGCGATGCAAATAAATTTCTTCGCCACGGAAGCAATGATTTTTTCACGGGTCAACGCTGCGCCGCCGCCCTTGATCATCTGCATGTGACCGTTGATTTCATCCGCGCCGTCAACGTATACGCCGAGGCTATCCACTTCGTTAAGATCGAACACGTGGATGCCAAGGCTTTTGAGTTTTTCAGTCGATGCGTCCGAACTGGATACCGCACCTTCAATCTGACCTTTCATTGTGCCCAGCGCATCAATAAAGTGTGCGGCTGTTGAACCTGTACCTACGCCCACAATGGTGCCGGGCTGTACATACTGAAGTGCCGCCCATCCTACTGCTTTTTTCAGTTCATCCTGCGTCATGATCGTTTCGCCTGTGGTGTGAATATGGTGGGAAAATTCACGCGCATTATAGAACATTGTGCAGAAAAATGTCCCCACACCCGCTCGCAAGCGGCGGATTTCGTCTTTACCCAATCAAAAATTGTGTCATAGTGCAGAACAAGCAAAAATTTCAGGAGTGCGTCAAAGCAATGAAACGTCCGGACTACAGAACACTACAAGCACTGGATGCGGTTATTCGTGAACGAGGATTTGAGCGCGCGGCGCAAAAGCTGTGCATCACGCAATCCGCGGTTTCACAGCGCATAAAACAGCTTGAGAATATGTTCGGACAACCGCTGCTGGTGCGTACCGTACCGCCGCGCCCAACGGAACAGGGACAGAAACTACTGGCGCTTCTGCGCCAGGTTGAACTGCTGGAAGACGAGTGGCTGGGCGATGAACAAACCGGCTCGACGCCGCTTCTGCTTTCGCTGGCGGTAAACGCCGACAGTCTGGCGACCTGGTTACTTCCGGCGCTGGCCCCGGTACTGGCTAATTCACCGATTCGACTGAACCTGCAGGTTGAAGATGAAACCCGAACCCAGGAACGTCTGCGTCGTGGTGAAGTAGTCGGTGCGGTGAGTATTCAACATCAGGCGCTGCCAAGCTGTCTGGTGGATAAACTGGGCGCGCTGGACTACCTGTTTGTTGGCTCTAAACCTTTCGCCGAGCGTTATTTCCCAAACGGCGTCACCCGTTCCGCCCTGCTGAAAGCCCCGGCGGTCGCGTTTGACCATCTTGATGATATGCACCAGGCGTTCCTGCAACAAAACTTCGACCTGCCGCCGGGCAGCGTACCGTGCCATATCGTTAACTCGTCTGAAGCCTTCGTCCAGTTAGCCCGTCAGGGAACAACCTGCTGCATGATCCCACACTTACAGATTGAGAAAGAGCTGGAAAGCGGTGAGCTTATCGACTTAACGCCAGGCCTGTTCCAGCGTCGGATGCTGTACTGGCACCGCTTTGCACCAGAAAGCCGCATGATGCGCAACGTCACCGACGCGCTGCTGGCCTATGGCCACAACGTACTGCGTCAGGATTAATTCCTCGAACAGAGGCCGGATAGCGGCGTCACGCCTTATCCGGCCTGCAAGCCTTTCCCCTCTTTTCATGCTATTCCCGCCACGTCTTTGAAATACATCACAAAATAAAACACGCCACACGGCAAAAAACGACGTCCTGTTGGCTATTTTTTGCTGGCGACAAGCCAAATGAAAAAGCACACCGTATTCGCAAAGATTCAACTTATTGCGTAATACGGAGCAAAAAATGGCAAACGTGCAGGAGTGGCAAACACTCGCCAATAAAGAACTCAGTCGACGGGAAAAAACCGTTGAGTCGCTGGAAAGACAGACGGCGGAAGGGATTGTCATCAAGCCGCTGTACACCGAAGCGGACCTCGATAATCTGGAAGTCACGGGCACCCTGCCCGGTCTGCCGCCTTACGTGCGTGGCCCGCGCGCCACTATGTATACCGCGCAGCCGTGGACGATTCGCCAATACGCCGGTTTCTCTACCGCCAAAGAGTCCAACGCCTTTTACCGCCGTAACCTCGCCGCTGGGCAAAAAGGGCTTTCCGTCGCCTTTGACCTTGCCACTCATCGTGGCTATGACTCAGACAACCCGCGCGTAGCGGGCGACGTCGGCAAAGCCGGCGTGGCGATCGATACCGTCGAAGATATGAAGGTGCTGTTCGACCAGATCCCGCTGGATAAGATGTCGGTATCGATGACCATGAACGGCGCGGTGCTGCCGGTACTGGCGTTTTATATCGTCGCGGCGCAGGAGCAAGGCGTGACGCCGGAACAGCTCACCGGGACCATTCAGAACGATATTCTGAAAGAATACTTGTGCCGCAACACCTACATTTATCCGCCAAAACCCTCCATGCGCATTATCGCCGACATCATCGCCTGGTGCTCAGGCAACATGCCGCGCTTTAACACCATCAGCATCAGCGGCTATCACATGGGTGAAGCCGGGGCAAACTGCGTACAGCAGGTGGCGTTTACGCTGGCAGACGGTATTGAATACATCAAGGCCGCGCTTTCCGCCGGACTGAAAATTGATGACTTCGCCCCGCGCCTGTCATTCTTCTTCGGCATCGGCATGGATCTGTTTATGAACGTCGCCATGCTGCGCGCTGCACGGTATCTGTGGAGCGAAGCGGTCAGCAGTTTTGGCGCGACCAACCCGAAATCTCTCGCTCTGCGTACCCACTGCCAGACCTCAGGCTGGAGCCTGACCGAGCAGGACCCGTACAACAACGTGGTACGAACCACCATTGAGGCGCTCGGCGCTACGCTTGGCGGCACCCAGTCTCTGCATACCAACGCTTTTGATGAAGCGCTCGGCCTGCCCACCGATTTCTCCGCCCGTATTGCGCGTAATACGCAGATCATCATTCAGGAAGAATCAGAGATCTGCCGCACCGTCGATCCGCTGGCCGGATCGTATTACGTCGAATCACTCACCGATCAAATCGTGAAGCAGGCGCGCACGATCATCAAGCAGATTGATGAGGCAGGCGGCATGGCGAAGGCGATTGAAGCCGGACTTCCTAAACGGATGATCGAAGAAGCGTCCGCGCGCGAACAGTCGCTGATCGACCAGGGTAAGCGCGTTATCGTCGGGGTGAACAAATACAAGCTGGATAAAGAAGACGACACGTCGGTGCTGGAGATCGACAACGTGAAGGTGCGCAACGAGCAGATTGCCTCACTGCAGCATATCCGCGCCACCCGCGACAATGATGCGGTTAAAGCCGCGCTATCCGCGCTGACCCACGCTGCGCAACAGAATGAAAATCTGCTGGCCGCCGCCGTCAACGCCGCCCGCGTTCGCGCCACGCTCGGCGAAATCTCCGATGCGCTCGAGGCCGCCTTTGACCGTTATCTGGTTCCCAGCCAGTGTGTTACTGGGGTGATTGCGCAAAGCTATCACCAGTCCGACAAATCCGCCGATGAGTTCGATGCCATTGTTGCGCAAACTGAACAGTTCCTCGCAGAAAATGGCCGCCGCCCGCGTATTCTGATCGCCAAGATGGGTCAGGACGGCCACGATCGCGGCGCAAAAGTGATCGCCAGCGCCTACTCCGATCTCGGCTTCGATGTCGATCTCAGCCCGATGTTCTCCACACCGGAGGAAATTGCCCGTCTGGCGGTAGAAAACGATGTGCATGTCGTTGGCGCATCATCGCTGGCGGCGGGTCATAAGACATTGATCCCTGAGCTGGTCACCGCGCTCAAAGGCTGGGGACGCGAAGACATTTGCGTCGTCGCCGGCGGGGTTATTCCGCCACAGGATTACGCTTTCCTGCACGAGCATGGCGTGGCAGCCATTTATGGCCCAGGCACGCCGATGCTCGACAGCGTCCGCGATGTGTTAACCCGTATCAGTAAACATCATGATTAACGCCACCACGCTTGAGGATACCGTCCGCCGCTTGCGACTCGGTGAACGGGCTACGCTCGCCCAGGCGATGACGCTGGTCGAAAGCAATCACCCGCGCCACCAGCCGCTGAGTACGCAATTGCTGGACGCGATTATGCCGTTCACCGGTAACGCCCTGCGTCTGGGGATCACCGGCACGCCGGGCGCGGGTAAAAGCACCTTTCTGGAAGCATTCGGCATGCTGTTGATTCGCCGCGGGTTACGGGTAGCGGTGATCGCCGTCGATCCCAGCAGCCCGGTCAGCGGCGGCAGCATTCTGGGTGATAAAACCCGCATGACGGAACTGGCTCGCGCAGAATCTGCGTTTATACGTCCGGTTCCTTCCAGCGGTCATTTAGGCGGCGCCAGCCAGCGCGCCCGCGAATTAATGCTGCTGTGCGAGGCGGCGGGCTTCAACGTGGTGATTGTGGAAACCGTCGGCGTTGGGCAGTCAGAAACCGAAGTCGCAGGCATGGTGGATTGCTTTCTCTCACTGCAAATCGCCGGCGGTGGCGACGATTTGCAGGGCATCAAAAAAGGCCTGATGGAGATGGCGGATCTGGTCGTCATCAACAAGGACGACGGTGATAACCGTACCAGCGTTGCCATCGCCCGCCATATGTACGAATCCGCCCTGCATATTCTGCGCCGCAAATATGACGAGTGGCAGCCGCAGGTTCTGACCTGTAGCGCCCTGGAAAAACGCGGCATTGAGGAGGTTTGGCAGGCGATAACCGACTTTAAAACGTGCCTTACCGCCAGCGGTCGACTGGAAAAAGTCCGCCAGCAGCAGGCGGTGGAATGGCTACACAAGCAGGCTGAAGAAGAAGCCCTGCATCTGCTGTTTGCCCGGGCTGATTTCGACCGGTATTTCCAGCAGACGCTGCTGGCCGTCAAAAACAATGATCTTTCGCCGCGCACCGGCCTGCGGCACATCAGCGAATTTATCCAGCATCATTACTTTCAATAAAGAGAACATTATGTCTTATCAATACGTCAACGTGGTCATCATCCAGAAAGTCGCGGTCATTGAGTTCAATTACGCCCGCAAGCTCAATGCCCTGAGCAAAGTGTTTATTGACGATCTGATGCAGGCGCTGAACGACCTCAATCGTCCGGACATTCGCTGCATCATTCTGCGCGCCCCGAGCGGGGCCAAAGTGTTCTCTGCCGGGCATGATATTCATGAACTCCCCACCGGACGTCGCGATCCGCTCTCTTATGACGATCCGCTGCGTCAGATAACTCGTATGATCCAAAAATATCCGAAGCCGGTGATCTCCATGGTTGAAGGCAGCGTCTGGGGCGGCGCGTTTGAGATGATCATGAGTTCCGATCTGATCATCGCAGCCAGTACGTCTACCTTCTCCATGACCCCGGTCAACCTCGGCGTGCCCTATAACCTGGTGGGCATCCACAACCTGACCCGCGACGCTGGTTTTCACATCGTTAAGGAGCTGATTTTTACCGCCTCGCCCATCACCGCTCAACGCGCCATGGCGGTCGGGATCCTCAATCATGTCGTTCCAACCGAGGAACTGGAAGATTTCACCCTGCAAATGGCGCATCACATCTCGGAAAAAGCGCCGCTGGCAATCGCCGTCATCAAAGAAGAACTGCGCGTGTTGGGCGAAGCACACACCATGAACTCTGACGAATTCGAGCGCATTCAGGGCATGCGCCGCGCGGTGTACGACAGCGAGGATTATCAGGAAGGGATGAACGCGTTTATGGAAAAACGTAAACCTAATTTTGTTGGCCATTAATCACGCCCGACGAAGGAGACGGCCATGAAACGGATGAGCGCCGAACAGGCGGCAGAAATTATCCAGCACGATGATATGGTGGCGTTCAGCGGCTTTACCCCCGCGGGTTCGCCAAAAGCGTTACCCACCGCAATTGCCCAACGCGCCTGCGAACGGCATCAGGACGGGCAGCCTTTTCAGATCCGCCTGTTGACCGGGGCGTCAATTGGCGCCGCCGCTGATGATGCACTATCCGCGGCGGATGCCGTTTCCTGGCGTGCGCCTTATCAAACCTCATCTGGCCTGCGCGAGAAAATTAACCAGGGCCAGGTGAGGTTTGTCGATCTCCATTTGAGCGAAGTCGCGCAGATGGTTAATTACGGCTTTTTTGGCGAAATCGATGTTGCCGTCATTGAAGCCTCCGCCATTGCGCCGGATGGCCGGATTTGGCTTTCCAGCGGTATTGGCAATGCGCCCACCTGGCTGCTGCGGGCGAAAAAGGTGATTATCGAGTTGAATCATTACCATAATCCACGCGTGGCTGAGTTTGCCGACATCGTAATACCCGGCGCACCGCCGCGGCGTAACAGCGTGCCCATATTTCATACCATGGATCGCGTGGGCAGTCAGTGCGTGCAGATAGACCCCAGTAAAGTGGTCGCGGTGGTGGATACCGACCAGCCCGATGCCGGGAATGCGTCGGATAAAACCAATCCGGTCAGCCAACAAATTGCCGATAACGTCGTCACTTTCCTACTGGCAGAAATGGCGCACAAACGCATTCCAGCAGAGTTTCTGCCCTTACAAAGCGGCGTGGGCAATATCAATAACGCGGTAATGGCGAGACTGGGAGAGAATCCGGATATCCCGCCCTTTATGATGTATTCAGAGGTGTTACAGGAATCGGTGGTGCATCTGCTGGAAACGGGCAAGATCACCGGTGCCAGCGCCTCCAGCCTGACCATCTCAGCCCCGTCGCTACAGAAGATTTACGACAATATGGACTTCTTCGCCAGCCGAATTGTGCTGCGCCCGCAGGAGATCTCCAATAACCCGGAAATCATCCGTCGGCTGGGGGTCATTGCGCTCAACGTTGGGCTTGAGTTTGATATCTACGGCCATGCCAATTCCACGCACGTTGCGGGCGTGAACCTGATGAACGGGATCGGCGGCAGCGGGGATTTCGAGCGCAACGCCTACCTGTCTATCTTTATGGCGCCGTCGATTGCCAAAGGCGGGAAAATCTCAACCATCGTGCCGATGTGCAGCCATGTCGACCACAGCGAACATAGCGTTAAAGTGATCGTGACCGAACAAGGGATTGCCGATCTGCGTGGGTTATCTCCGATGCAGCGGGCGCACACGATTATCGATAACTGTGCGCATCCCCTTTATCGGGACTACCTGCACCGCTATCTGGAAAAAGCGCCCGGCGGGCATATCCATCACGATCTCAGCCATGCGTTCGATCTGCATCGCAACCTTCTCGAGACAGGATCGATGCTCGGTTAACTTGCCGTACCGTCACGATCTTCAGCAATATGCTGGAGCATGGTGCCGGTATAGCGATGATTTTTCAGAGAATAGAGAAACTCCTGCATATACATGGGGCTGCCGGGCGCGTCGAAATACTTTAGCGTCGACGGATTCACCAGCCGCCAGGCAAAATGAGGAATCACCGTCAAAAACTGCCCGCGCTCCACCGCGCTAATCTTGGCCATAAAGCTGTACGGACGGTAGATAATTGTCGGATTGATCCCGCAGGGCCGCATATAAGCATCCAGCATCGCCTCAAAGTTGGCGCGATTCTGGAAGCGCATTTGCAGCCAGGGTAGCTCGCGCAGCAGATCCTGCGGCTGTTTCTCTTCGTAGCGCCGGGAAACGAGAAACCCCAGACGTAGCGGAGGCAGTTCGCTGATCGCCAGATTTTCCAACTCCTGTACGCGGGGGGAAACGTGCTGTGGCGAGATAATGAAATCCAGTTTGCGGTCGAACAGATTATCAATCACCCCATTCTCACTGAATTCAACGGCCTGGGCCGTCACGCCGTCATATTTATCGCCAAGGCTAATCAACTGGTCAAAAATAATCGTTGGATAAGTATTATCGATACCGATGACGATTTCCCGCGAGCGACAAGAGGCGTTATGGATTTCGTTATCAATGGCAGAGAGGCGCTGATAGACAGGAAACAGCTTCTGATACAGCTCCTGTCCGGCTTTATTCAGGCTGATGTTGTTATCTTTACGGGTAAACAGCGTATAGCCGATTTGATCTTCCAGTGCAGCAATGCTTTTACCGAAAGGCGATGCGGTCATATGTATTTTTTCTGCCGCTCTGGCGATGTTATTGGTTTGCGCCAGCAGAATGAAATTACGCATCTTTTTCGAGATAAAAATATCCATAGCGTCCCCTTAAAAATCGCTATGGCCTATCCTCATTACCACGAAAAAAAAGACTGAATGTGAGGTCTCATTTTTACAGTTGCTCACAGAAAAACCGGCTGGAATGTTTTGTCGGCCTGATGAGACGCGTAAGCATCGCCATCAGGCTAAAAACTTGCCGGATGGCGACTTACGCCTATATCAAGACTACTTATTGGTTACTGTAGGCTCAATCTGGAAGACGACATCAACCTGATCGTCAAACTGAATAACCGGCTGTTCGTAGGTTTCCTGAGCAGAGGTTGCAGGCGCTGCATCTGCTTTCATCATCCGTACCATCGGGCTCGGTTGATAATTGGAAACGTGGTAACGCACACTGTAAACGGGACCCAGTTTGCTATTAAAGCCCGCTGCCAGCTGTTCAGCCTGATGAACAGCATCATCAATCGCCGCTTTACGCGCTTTGTCTTTGTAAGCATCCGGCTGGGCAACGCCCAGCGATACCGAACGAATCTCATTCAGACCGGCCTTCAGCGCGCCATCAAGCAGAGCGTTGAGTTTGTCCAACTGACGCAGCGTGACTTCAACGGTGCGCACTGCACGATAACCTTTGAGGATGCTTTTGCCGTTCTGGTAGTCGTAGTCCGGCTGCGTACGCAAGTTTGCAGCGCTAATGTCTTTCTTCGCTATCTGGTTCTGTTCAAGGAAAGACAGATATTGCGCCACGCGCTCATCGGCCTGCTTCTTCGCGGAAGCCGCATCCTTTGCAGCAACGTTCACTTCAATCGCCAGGGTGGCGATGTCTGGTGTTGCATCTACGCTTGCCGTTCCGGAAGTCACGATGTGCGGTCCATTTGGCAACTCATTTGCCTGTACCGATAGTGCGCTGAATCCGACTAATGCCGCCAGGGCCATTATTTTGAACTTCACGGTCGTTCCTCCATGTTTCATTAATTACCCCAAAACTCAGGGCACATGCAGGCAAGCTTAGCCGATCTCGCTGCGTTGTCCATCAGACAACACTTAGTTGAACAGCGCATGAACGTGCGCAACACCTTCTTTTGCCAGCTGAAAAGCGATAAACCACATCACTAATCCTACCAGCGTATTGATGATGCGCTGTGCTTTCGCAGTTCGCAGACGCGGTGCCAGCCAGGCCGCCAGCAATGCCAGACCGAAGAACCACAGGAACGAAGCGCTGACGGTTCCCAGTGCAAACCAGCGTTTAGGCTCAACGTCCAGTTGTCCCCCCAGACTCCCGAGCACCACAAAGGTATCCAGGTAAACATGTGGGTTGAGCCATGTCACCGCCAGCATAGTGGCGATGATTTTCCAGCGCCCCTGCTTCATCACCTCGGCGCTGGCCAGTTCCAGATTACTGCTCATCGCCGTTTTTAGCGCACCGAATCCGTACCAGAGTAAAAATGCGACCCCGCCACAGGTGACCAGCGCCATCAGCCATGGCGACTGCATCAGCAAGGCGCTACCGCCGAAGATCCCCGCGCAAATCAGCACTAAATCACTGATAGCGCAGAGTAAAGCAATCATGATGTGATACTGACGACGGATCCCCTGGTTCATCACGAAGGCATTTTGTGGACCAAGCGGAAGTATCATGGCTGCACCAAGCGCAAGCCCTTGAAAATAGTAGGATAACATGTAAAGCATCTCACATAATTGTCTTGTGGGCAGACTATACTGCGCGGGATTCATTAGAGGAAATGGATAATATTAATCAGTAATTAGCATTATTAATAATACCGCGCACACTCCCCTCCATATTCAGTCTCTGACAATAGCGATTGTGCGTTACCCGAGGTATGCTGAAAGATAAGTCTGTCTATACCAAAGGAATGGGTATGAAGCATAACGCGAACATTTTTCTCTTCTGTGCCTCGCTGGTAGTTACCAGTTTGTGGCCCACTGTCGCCAGCGCAGACAGAACGCTGCGCTATACCGATCACGAGCCATATGGCAACATGCGTACCCGGCTCATAAAAGAGACTTTTTTTCGCGCGATCGAACAAGAGTCGCTTGGACGTTTGAAAATCGACGCTCACTGGAACGGCGAGCTGTCCACCAGCTATGACGCCTTAAAAACGATCGGCCAGGGCAGCGTGGCGGATATGGGGATCGTGGTCCCTGAGTACACGCCCGAACAACTGCCGCGACACCAGATTTTTAAGAGCTTCCCCCTCGGACCGGGTCGTGGTGAAGCGCAGGTTAACGCCTTTCAGCGGATTTTCCGCGAGTATCGCCAGTTTGGTCGCGAGCTGGAAAACAACAATCTGGTGAATCTTCAGTTTTTCCTCGGCTATCCGGTTGGATTTTTTACTACCAGGCCGAACGTCGATTTGGCACAGCTGAATGCAAGCCAATGGCGGACCGCCAGCTTTTGGCATCAATCATTTTTACGCAACGCGGGCGGCGTGCCGGTCAGCATGCCATGGAATGAAAAAATTACCGATGCGCTTCAGACCGGACAGCTTGACGGCCTGATGGTTAACCTCGACAGCGGAGATGATATCCATGCCCAGCGGGCGGCCCCCTATATTCAGCTCTCCCCTTCGCTCTGGCTCGGACACGTTTATCTTCTGGTGATGAATAAAGACGTCTGGGATAGCCTGGACGTGAAAGATCGCGCAGCCATCAATCGGGCCGCCGCCATGACGCAAAAGCGTATTGGCGCAGTGCAGGACGCAAGCCTGACCGCAATGGCGAAAAAGATGGCAAAAGAGGGTGCACACGTTCATTACCTGACCAACAGCGAGCTGAATGCGTGGCAAGCCGCTACCGGGTATCAGCACGTTCAGGCCGAATGGATTGCCCAACAGGAAAGTAAAGGAATAAACGATGTTGGCGAGCTGATGCAGGGTGTCAGCGCAATTCTTAACAAGACGAGATAAATCAACGCCCGCCTCTCTCTGGCGGGCGTTTTTAGCTGAAGTTACTCGGTCGCGTTCTCTTTCACGCGTTTAAAGTTCACATCCATCTGCGGGTACGGGAAGCTGATACCGTTGGCGTCAAACTCGCGCTTAATACGCTCCAGTACATCCCAGTAGACGCTTTGCAGATCGCTGCTGTTGCTCCAGACGCGTACGACGAAATTAATCGAGGAAGCGCCCAGCTCATTCAGGCGTACCGTCATTTCACGGTCTTTTAGGATGCGATCTTCAGACTGGATGATATCAGTGAGGATTTTTTTCACCTGATCGATATCGGAGTCGTAGGCCACGCCGATAATAAATTCGTTACGACGGACCGGCTCGCGAGAGAAGTTAATGATGTTCCCGGCAATGATTTTACCGTTTGGGATCACCACAATCTTACCGTCTACGGTACGCATAGTTGTGGAGAAAATCTGCACGTTAAGCACGGTTCCCGCAACGCCGCCAAGGTCTACATATTCACCCGCGCGGAACGGACGGAACATCACCAGCAGCACGCCTGCGGCGAGGTTGGACAGCGACCCTTGCAGTGCCAGACCGACAGCTAAACCTGCGGCACCGAGAACGGCGATCACGGAGGCAGTTTGCACCCCAACGCGACCCAGCGCGGCAATCAGCGTGAAAGCGATAATACCGTAGCGCACCAGTGCAGAAAGAAAGTCGGCAACGGTGGCATCAATTTTACGCGCCAGCATCAGGCGGTTAACGGTGTTTGATACGATACGCGCCACGATCATACCGATAATGACAATCGCGAGAGCCGCAACGATGTTGACGGCATAGCTCAACAGTAGTTCCTGATTGCGGACCAGCCAGGTGCCCGCACCGTTTATGCTGTCGACAACATTCAAATCTTCCATTCAATATTCCTTTTTTGCTTACCCAAACGGGAGAAATAAAGCCGCCCTAACGGGACTGGCAACCTGACAAGGGTAAACAATAAACTCAGATTTTGCCAAACAGATCACAGAATTCTCTGTCAGCAGCACATTGAAATGGCAATAAAAAAGGCCCGCATTTGCGGGCCTCATGTCACGTTGGACGGCGTAAATTACAGAACGTCAACCGCGTTCAGTTCTTTGAAAGCCTGTTCCAGACGGGTGATCATGGTTGCCTGACCAGCACGCAGCCATACGCGCGGATCGTAGTATTTCTTGTTCGGCTGATCTTCGCCTTTCGGGTTGCCCAACTGACCCTGCAGGTAAGCTTCGTTTGCTTTGTAGTAGTTCAGAACGCCTTCCCAGGTAGCCCATTGGGTATCGGTGTCGATGTTCATTTTCACTACGCCGTAGCTTACGGAGTCTTTGATTTCCTGAGCAGTAGAACCGGAACCGCCGTGGAAGACGAAGTTCAGGCTGTTATGCGGCAGGTTATGTTTCTTAGAAACATAGTCCTGAGAGTCGCGCAGGATGGTCGGGGTCAGAACTACGTTACCCGGCTTGTAAACGCCGTGTACGTTACCGAAGGACGCTGCGATGGTGAAACGCGGGCTGATTTTGCTCAGCTCGGTGTATGCGTAGTCAACGTCTTCCGGTTGGGTGTACAGTGCAGAAGCGTCCATGTGGCTGTTGTCCACGCCATCTTCTTCACCACCGGTGCAACCCAGTTCGATTTCCAGAGTCATGCCCATTTTGGACATGCGCGCCAGGTATTTGGAGCAGATTTCGATGTTCTCTTCCAGAGACTCTTCAGACAGGTCGATCATGTGAGAAGAGAACAGCGGTTTGCCCGTTGCTGCGAAGTGTTTTTCACCCGCGTCCAGCAGACCGTCGATCCACGGCAGCAGTTTCTTCGCGCAGTGGTCAGTGTGCAGGATAACCGGAACACCATAGTGTTCAGCCATCTGGTGAACGTGATGCGCACCAGAGATAGCACCCAGGATTGCAGCGCCCTGAGGAACGTCAGACTTCACGCCTTTACCCGCGATGAAAGAAGCACCACCGTTGGAGAACTGGACGATGACCGGCGCTTTAACTTTTGCAGCGGTTTCCAGAACGGCGTTGATGGAGTCGGTACCAACGCAGTTAACAGCTGGCAGAGCAAAGTTGTTTTCTTTAGCTACCTGGAAAACTTTCTGTACGTCATCACCAGTGATTACGCCTGGTTTTACGAAATCAAAAATTTTAGACATGTTGCGAGTCCTGTATCTTCGGCCTTGGAAAGGGGGCGCGCTCGACAGCGCGCTAATAATTGGGCAGGTTTCCCTGCCCATCAATGTCTTACTTTTTAGCACGCTCTTCGAGCATGGCTACTGCTGGCAGTACTTTGCCTTCCACGAATTCGAGGAATGCGCCGCCGCCAGTAGAGATGTAGGAGATTTTGTCAGCAATGCCGAACAGGTCGATTGCTGCCAGGGTGTCACCGCCGCCTGCGATAGAGAATGCTTCGCTGTCTGCGATAGCATTAGCAACGATTTCAGTACCTTTGCGGAAGTTCGGGAATTCGAACACGCCAACCGGGCCGTTCCACAGAATGGTTTTCGCATTCTTCAGGATGTCAGCCAGCTGCTGTGCAGAAGCGTCGCCGATATCCAGGATCTGCTCGTCTTCTTTTACATCGCTAACGGATTTAAGCGTAGCCGGTGCAGTTTCAGAGAATTCAGTCGCTACGCGAACGTCAGTCGGGACCGGGATATCGCAAGTCGTCAGCAGACGCTTAGCTTCATCAACCAGGTCAGCTTCGTACAGGGATTTGCCGACGTTGTGGCCTTGAGCAGCAACGAAGGTGTTCGCGATACCACCACCAACGATCAGCTGGTCAGCGATTTTTGACAGAGAGTCCAGAACGGTCAGTTTGGTAGAAACTTTAGAACCACCAACGATAGCCACCATCGGACGAGCAGGTTCTTTCAGCGCTTTACCCAGCGCATCCAGCTCAGCAGCCAGCAGCGGACCAGCGCAAGCTACGTCGGCGAATTTACCGATACCGTGGGTAGAAGCCTGCGCACGGTGAGCGGTACCGAAAGCGTCCATTACGAATACGTCACACAGCGCAGCGTATTTTTTGGACAGTGCTTCGTCGTCTTTCTTCTCGCCTTTGTTGAAGCGAACGTTTTCCAGAACAACCAGTTCACCGGCAGCGACTTCAACGCCGTCCAGGTAATCTTTTACCAGGCGAACCGGAGCAGACAGTTTGTCTTTCAGGTAGTTAACAACCGGCAGCAGAGAGAATTCTTCGTTGTACTCGCCTTCGGTAGGACGACCCAGGTGGGAAGTTACCATCACTTTAGCACCCTGTTTCAGGGCCAGTTCGATGGTCGGCAGGGAAGCACGGATACGCGCATCGCTGGTTACTTTCCCTTCTTTAACTGGTACGTTCAGGTCCGCACGGATAAAAACGCGTTTACCAGCCAGATCCAGATCGGTCATCTTAATTACAGACATGGTGAATCCTCTCGTTGATTCATAAAGTTTTGTCGACGCTCAAGCGTCGAGCCTGAAACCAATAGCAGCCATCGCTAACGTGGTGTCGAGCATACGGTTAGCAAAGCCCCATTCATTATCACACCAGACCAGCGTTTTGATCAGGTGAGCGCCACTCACGCGCGTTTGCGTACCATCAACGATGGCGCTGTGCGGGTCGTGGTTAAAATCTACAGAGACCAACGGTAATTCCGTATAGTCAACTATACCATGAAATGCACCTTGTGCTGCTTTTTGCAGCAACTGGTTGACTTCACTGGCTTTTACTGGTTTTTTCACCGTCACGCTTAAGTCGATCGCCGTCACATTTATGGTCGGTACACGCACCGCAATCGCTTCAAAACGATCGTTAAACTGCGGGAAAATTCGCGTGATTCCCGCCGCCAGTTTGGTATCAACCGGAATAATAGACTGGCTGGCCGCTCGCGTGCGACGCAGGTCAGGATGATAGGCATCAATAACCTGCTGATCGTGCATCGCGGAGTGGATCGTGGTGACGGTACCAGACTCAATGCCGTAAGCATCATCCAGCAATTTAATGACGGGTATTATGCAATTCGTGGTGCAGGAGGCGTTGGAAACGATCCGGTGTTCAGCGCGCAGCTGATCCTGATTAACGCCATACACAACGGTTGCGTCGATGTCGTGACTACCAGGATGTGAAAAGAGCACTTTTTTTGCACCAGCGGCAATATGCGCCTCGCCGTGTTCGCGGTTGCCGAAAACCCCCGTACAGTCCAGCACAACATCGACACTCAGTTCGCGCCAGGGAAGCGCATCGAGCGTTCGCTCATGCAGAATGCGGATCGCGTCATCGCCAACGATGAGCTGGTCACGTTCCTGACGAACATCCCAGGCAAAACGTCCATGGCTGGTGTCATATTTCAACAAATGCGCCATGCCTGCAGCATCCGCCAGTTCGTTGATTGCCACCACGGTGATTTCCGCCCGACGCCCGGATTCATACAAAGCACGAACCACGTTGCGTCCGATGCGACCGAAACCATTAATCGCTACGCGTACGGTCATAGGTCTCCTGCAAGGATTTCTCAGAAACGATGTGGCAGACAGAGTAATGCAGCAAATCGCTCAGGGAAACCTTACCTGTCGCAAACTGCGACTAATTGGTTAATTGTCGAACATTTAATCGACTGAAACGCTTCAGCTAGAATAAGCGAAACGCGGAATAAAAGGAATGATTGTCCAGCCAAAGAAAACAGTTATCTGACGTACATCACACTTTTCCCGCTAAGACCGGGGGAAATTATTCCAGTAAGCCGTAATAATCATTACGCCTTAACAGGAATAATTGGCCTTCACGCTATCCGATATTCACCAGATTCCAGCATCTCCAGCGTCAGGTCACCTGGCAGACTCGCTTCCAGTACCCGATGAACATTCGGTCCGTCGGTACGCTCATAAAACGCCTCAGCGTCAGCTTGTGATAGTCCGCCCGCCAGTTTACGGCCTACCAGTCGTGTACGGAGCGCGTTGGCAGGTGCACGAATAAACAGCGAGTAATCACAAAACTCAGCTAACGCCCGCCACCTTTCATCATCGCGTAATAACCAGTTGCCTTCCACAATCACAATCGGCGCGCTCACTGTTATGGCCGCTTCTACCGGATCGTGTTTTTGCCGGTCGTACTGTGGCCAGGTGCCCTCCCCTTCCCTTATCAGACGTAGATTCTGCGCAAGCTTATCCACATCAAAGGTTTCCGGCGCACCTTTGTATGCTCGCAGGTTATGAGCATCCAGCCAGGTGTTGTAGTGATGGAAGCCATCCATCGGCAGCGTCTGGATCTCCGGCAGGCCAGGATCCTGACGGGAGAGATATTCCCAGAAGGTGGTCAGCGTCGATTTACCCGTACCAGGCGGTGCGCTGAGAAAAACGATCGTTCGTCGCTGCGGGTGAGTGGCGTGTATTTTTGCCAGCTGTTGTAATAACGGTTTGTGGACGTTCTCTATCTCATCATCACGGTAATGTGCTTCAACCTGTAGCCCATTCACCGTTAGTTTGATTTTCACGGCGTTAATTCCTTTAAAATCGCCGTCACTGCCAGCGTCATTGCCGTCTTGACCATTGCGCTAAAGCGCACTTCGGACCACGCAGCAAAGTCGGCAAATTTCATCGACTCCAGCGCACCGTAGAGCGTTGCGTTGCGGGTGATACTGTTCACGTTGCTGACAAAATCCCAGGTAATGTCATCGGCAAAACCGGGGATATTATCCTGCTCGTTCAGGTACTGATAAAACTGAGAGAAATGGGTGATGTCGGCATAAAGCCATTTATCCATTTTTCCCAACGCATAAATCAGACGTAACGCAACGTCGATATCGTCAAGCGGTCCACTCTGGGCGAGTAACGGCTTCACTGCATATTCCACGATCTCTTCATCGTTATTAACGAACAGCGACGGTAGAAAGCGCTTAATGCCCTGGAGCAAAATGTTATGTGCCGTCGTCATAAACGAGAGTAAATTATTTTGAGCATCCAGTTGCTCAAGCACATCGTCTTCTGTCAGCGTCGTCATTCGTTTCTCGATAAATCACCATGAATGCAGAGAGTCTATTATATTACACGTTCGATCCGCGCCGCCGATCAGTAAAGTTTGCGTGCGCACACCATTCGCAACCTGTTGGATCCCTTTAACAAGATCGCCGCCCGTGACCCCTGTCGCGCTGAAGAGGATCTTATTTCCTCCTACCAGTTCGTCCAGCGCGTAGATCCGGTTGATCTCAACGCCCATTTCCGCGCAGCGCTGATGTTCCTGTGCCGCAATCAGACGATTATCTGCGTTATTTCCTTTCGCTTCGCAAAAATCAATCAGTTCAGCCTGCATATCGCCCCCCAGCGCTTTAACCGCACAGGCTGAAATAACCCCTTCAGGCGCGCCGCCAATGGTATACATCAGATCATAAGGATTCTCCTGCATACAGGCCAGCACGCTGGCGGCCACGTCGCCGTCGGGCAGAGCAAAGACCTTGACGCCAAGCCGTGTCGCCTCGGCAATCGCAGGTTGAAGGCGCGGTTTATCCAGCGTCACCATCCGCAGTCGCTCCAGCGGTTTACCCAATGCCTCTGCCACATTACGCAAATTATCTGCCAACGGCAGCGCCAGATTAATCGCCCCTTTCGCAAACCGATTAACAACCAGTTTTTTCATGTACATATCAGGAGCGTGTAACAAACTACCGCGAGGGGCAAACGCCATGACGGCCAGCGCATTGCTTTGCCCCATAGCCACCATTCGGGTTCCTTCGATAGGATCAACGGCGATATCTACCTCAGGTCCGGTGCCGGTTCCCACTTCCTCACCAATCCACAGCATCGGGGCTTGATCAATCTCCCCTTCGCCAATAACGATGCGTCCGCGAATGGCAATACAGTTCAATGCTTCCCGCATTGCCGTCACAGCCAGACCATCAATCTTGTTTTTATCGCCGCACCCGGTTTGCGGCCAGGCTGCCAGTGCAGCCTGCTCCGTGATACGAAATAGCGGCCATGCCAGCGACATCATATCGCCGCCTCCCCGATATCAACGCCAAAGTGTGCCAAAAGGTATTTTTCTGCCTTTTCATTCCAGATACCGTGCGTCTCCTCCACCAGCAGCGCCAGTTCTTTGAATAATGGGTCAGTTTTCCCTTTCTCGGCAAAATCAGCAATGGCGGTTAGTGGCATGGTAACGCCGTTATATATCAGCTTCTTACCGCCGGGGATCGCCGGTAAATTCAATACAGTTTCCGGAACTGCATCAAGGCCGCCAATGTGCGTCACCATAAACGACGGTTGCAATTGGCCAGTTGCACTGAGCGCAATGGCCTCTTTCATATCATCCGTTGAACCACCGGATGTCCCGACAACGTGAGTGCTGTTGTAGTGCACGTTATAAAAATTAAACGGCACTTTGAAGTTACTGTCCGTAGGACCGGCAAAAAAATTCAGGCAACCATCTTCCGCGAGTAAATCATCAGCCATCTCAACAACTGCAGGCACTGCCGCATACACAAAGACATCATCAAAACCTGCGTCATGAGTTAACGCTCGCAGCATCGCTGTCGGAGAATCCATGCCAGTAGTATTCACATAGATGAGCTCAATCCCCTTTTCTGCCGCCCGCTCAACGGGCAACAGTTTTTTAGCCTGCGCCAGTCGTGCTTCGTCAATGTCGACCACCACCACGCGCGACGGCTGAATATTCCCGTTAATGGCATAATCTATTGCACCAATACCCATCGGCCCGGCGCAGGCCAGAAGCGCAATGTTCCCCCCTGGCTTAATCCCCATGCGATGCTCATAAATGTAAGGCGTGGTGTGAAAATTCGCGTTATACGCGCCAATAATGCAGCACATCGGTTCTGCCAATGAGGCGGCAGCAAAATAAGAGCCGTGGTAAGGCAAAACGCATCCCAGGTTAATCGCCACTTCCGGGATAATCATATATGTCGCATTGCCGCCAAAATATTCATAGCTGTATCCTGCTGAATATCCACTTGGCAATCCCATCGCGGGTTGCAACACAAAACGCTGACCTTTCTTATATTTATCCGTCAGGTTTTTCCCCACCTCAACAATAATACCAGCACATTCATGTCCGGTAATAACCGGATG
>NZ_JAHLRC010000169.1:0-6146 GCF_018919545.1 Citrobacter sp. S46_ASV_140 | reverse complement strand
AAGGTATGACGACCACGGCGTCGCAGCGCTCTGCTTGAGTAGCGCGACGCCAACGTTCGATGCCTACGACATAAAATATTCTGAAAGTTTATTGGTCACGCTTTCAATAGAGAAAATACGTTTCTGGTGTGCTTTACGACACTGCACGTAACGCTCATCCTGCTCTTCCAGAGCACTGAGTATGCGATCTGCCACCATCATCGCACCAGCAATTTCAGCAAAACCAGACTCACCTTCCCCCTGTAACGCAACCGCCGCCTGCAAATTCCAGTCAGAAAGCCGATTTAATGGCGCAAACGATCCGCGAGTTAACGAGAGAATTTTTATGCCTTGTTCCTTCGCTAGCGTCAGCGACTGCATCATATCGGTAGAGACTTGTTCTGTATGAATAACGATAATCCCTGTTTTTTGGCTGTCCGCCAACGGAGAGATAGCCGCCGGATAAAACCGGTCGATATAACTGGCTATTTTCCCCATCTGCACCAGATTGATTTGCAGGAATAACGCCACCGGCACCGCAGTACCTACCGCATAAATTGCAATATTACTGAGCTGATTTAACCAGGTCGCAACCGCCTGCAACTCTTTGCTGTCGATGATGGCATTGCTGTCACAAACGCTTGCCAGTACCGCCGCCGTCTCCTCACTTCCGCCATCATTCGGCCGTGCAGCTCCTTGCTCCAGAGCAAGAGCCGTTCTGAAATCAGAAAACCCCTTAAAACCAAAGGCACGGCAAAAACGAGTGATACTCCCCTCACTGGTATCAATAGAATCGGCCAGCTCGGTTATCGTATGCCGCATCACAAAATCAGGATTTTCAGTGATAAAACGCCCTACCTTTTCCAGGATCGGACTCAGCTCTGAAGCCCCATTTCTTATGTTAATCAATAAATTAGTATCTATCTGACTCATTTTTCGCCTTTTTGCACAAAATGCAAATGCTGTCACATACTTTGCCCGGCTTTGCGATAATAATTTTTATCGCACCAATGATAATTAAAAATAATTATTTTTACAAACAGGAGAACGTCTAATGAAAGGTCTGATCGTCTGTCGTACCGGTATGGGCAGTTCGCTAATGCTGAAAATAAAAGCCCAAAAAGTCATCGATAAACATGGCTGGGATATCGATCTTGAACACGATGTCCTGTCAGGACTACGAACCTGGCAAAACATCGACTTCGTGATCACCATGAGCGACCTGACCGATGAGGTAGAAGCCGCCGGGTTCAGAGCAATCGGTATCACCGATCTGATGAACAGCGAAGAAATGGAATCTGCGCTCACCAGCGTTGTTCAAAACAACTAACCTCTCCGGGGGAAATATGGATCTCCTAAAGTTCATTGTATTCGACATTTTGGGTGTAACCCCACTTTTAGTTGGCTTTATTGCGCTAATTGGTTTGCTTATCCAGCGTAAACCCATCGAAAAAGTGCTTTCAGGTACCTTTAAAACCATCGTCGGATTTCTGGTATTTGCCGGCGGAGCAGGGATTGCGGTGACATCCTTAGGTAATTTTCAGACCTTATTCAGCGATGGATTCGGTCTGAAAGGTGTGATGCCGTTAGCCGAAGCGTTAACTGGGCTGGCACAAACCAAGTTTGCCATGTGCGTTTCACTCATCATGGTCGTTGGTTTCGGCTGGAACTTGTTTTTTGCCCGCGTAACGCCGTTCAAATACATCTTCCTGACGGGTCAACATAATCTGTATCTGTCTGCCCTCTTAACCGTTACGCTTAAGGCGCTTGGCTACAGCGATGTAACAACAATTATCGTCGGCTCCATACTGCTGGGGCTTGCGGCCTGTGTCTATCCAGCTATCGCTCAGCCGTGGATGCGTAAGATTACCGGTAATGATGAAATCGCGATGGGGCATTACGTTACTCTGGCCTACGCGCTATCGGGATGGATCGGTTCGAAAGTGGGCGATCCTAAGCAGTCAACAGAAAAGCTAAATCTTCCCGGATGGTTGGGGATTTTTAAAGATTACATCGTCTCCGTGTCCATCTCTGTCAGTATTTTCTATTACATCGCGGCGCTTGCCGCAGGCGAAGAAGCGGTAACGGCCGCCGCCGGTGGAATGCATTGGCTGGTTTATCCGCTATTCCAGTCACTCACGTTTACCGCATCGCTTTATATCATCATCACCGGCGTTCGCTTGCTGTTGTCAGAAATAGTCCCGGCATTTCTGGGCATCTCTGAAAAATTTATCCCGAACGCCAAACCCGCACTGGATTGCCCAGTCGTCTTTCCGTATGCCCCAACCGCCACCGTTTTAGGTTTCATCTCTTCCTTTGTGGGTGGATTGGTAGTTATGGGGGTACTCGCATCAATTGGGCAAACGGTCATTATCCCCGTCGCCATCCCCTACTTCTTCATTGGTGCTACCGCCGCCGTCTTCGGTAATGCGTCAGGAGGCTGGAAAGGGGCCATCGCCGGTAGCTTTGTCACTGGCATATTAATTGGTATTGGCCCGGCACTCATCTATCCCATCATGGAATCGGTGGGATTGTCCGGTACTAGCTTCCCGGAGACAGATTTTGTCGCCCTCGGCTTAGTGGTTTATTACATCGGCAAAATGTTGCCCTGATAAGGAATGAACATGAATATTGACGAATTGAAATCCCATGCGCTGGCTGCTCGCCGGGATATTGTCACCATGATTTATGAATCAGGCATTGGCCATCCTGGCGGTGCATTGTCCATCATCGACATTCTGACCTGGATTTACGATCAAGAGGTGGACTTCTCCTGCGCCCCTCGCGCTCGCGTGGTCATGAGCAAAGGTCATGCGGTTGCTGCTCAGTACGCCATGCTGCATCAAAAAGGCAAAATTGAGCGCAGCGAATTTAATACTTTTCGACAAATTAACTCACGTTTACAGGGGCACCCTAGCATCAAATCTCTGCCCGAAGTCGATGCAACAACCGGCCTGCTGGGCCAGGGATTATCCATTGCCTTTGGTATGGCGGCGGCCAAAAAACAGCGGGGGGAATCACAGCGCGTTTTCGCCATCATTGGCGATGGCGAAATGCACGAAGGACAAATCTGGGAAACGCTACAACAAGCAGGCCATATGAAGATGGATAACCTGGTGGCGATTATCGACTACAACGGTTTTTCCTCCCACGACCCCGTTAATCAGGTGGTGAATCTGGAACCTCTGGCCGACAAAGTGCGTCTTTTCGGCTGGCACGTACTCGAACTCCATAACGGTAACGATATGCATCAGGTTGCCGACACGCTGATGCTTTCACGCCATCTGAAAGGAAAACCTGTCGCCATTATAGCGCATACCACCAAAGGCAGTGGCGTTAGCTATATGGAAAATAACGGTGACTGGCATTCAAAAACCCCAACCACCGAACAATATCAGCAGGCTATGGAGGAGTTGCAGTGATGAAAGCCCCACGTGATGAAATTGGTAACGCACTCATTGCCCTGAAAAAAAAGGGCTATCCCATTGTCGCCATTGATAGTGATTTAGCCAGCTCCACCCGCACTGACCAGTTCCAGGCCGTCTATCCAGACGCTTTCTTTGAAATGGGTATTGCGGAAGGATCGGCAATGAGCTTTGCCACTGGCCAGGCGTTGGAAGGAAATATTCCGTTCTACGTTAACTTTGCGATGTTTGTGACAGGCACCGCCTGGACTCAACTGCGCCAGGCGTGCTACGCCAAAGCTAACATTAAATTAGTTGGTAGCCACCCAGGAATGGATGATGGACCTGACGGCGCATCGCATCATGCGCTGGAAGATCTGGCCCTGACGCGCGTACTGCCGGGGCTCACAATTCTAACGCCTGCCGACGCTGAAGAAGTTGAGGCCGCATTTGAACAGGCAGTAAACATTCCCGGTCCGGTCTATATTCGCGTAGCCCGAGAACCGATGCCCGTGCGCGATAAATCTGCCGTTCCGCGAGTGACCGATATCGCCGCCGTGGAGGACTCAGGCAATGACTTCGCCATTCTCTATGAAGGGACCGTTCTGGAGCAAGCAAGCG
Organism: Citrobacter sp. S46_ASV_140; assembly: GCF_018919545.1. Taxonomy (NCBI): domain Bacteria; kingdom Pseudomonadati; phylum Pseudomonadota; class Gammaproteobacteria; order Enterobacterales; family Enterobacteriaceae; genus Citrobacter; species Citrobacter sp. S46_ASV_140. The sequence continues at coordinate 2,142 of NZ_JAHLRC010000169.1, read as the reverse complement.
CAGGTTATGTGCAGCTGTGCGCCCAGGGAAAACGTGGCAAGCTGATTCACGTCGCCATGCTAAAACCGTTTAACCGCCAGCGCTTTCTGCAACTGATTGCCAGTTGCCCGCAGATCGCAACGATTGAAAATCACACGATCACCGGTGGGCTTGGCGGACAGGTTGCTGAAGTATTGGCGGAGGAAGGATTAACCACGAGATTAATCCGACTGGGGACACAAGACACGTTTACGGAATCAGGCAATAGCCGCCAGTTGAAAGAGAAATACGGTATTTCGGCGACCGCACTCTTTGAAGCCCTCAGATAGTTCGGGTTGGCAGACCGCAATGCGGTCTGCTGTTCTGAAATAAGGAGAACACAATGACATCTGCGCTATTTTCTGCCTGTCAGTTTCGTGAACAATGCCACTCCTGGCAGGAGGCCGTGACGCTGGCTTGCCAGCCTTTGGAAGAACTGGGCGCGATTACGCCCGCCTACGCTCAGGCAATCATCCGTGAAACAGAACAACTGGGTCCGTGGTACATCTTAAGCCCTGAGTTTGCCCTGCCGCACGCTCGTCCAGAAGAAGGAGTGATAAGCAGTGAGACACATCTGTCGCTCTTGTGTCTGAAAGAGGCGGTGCCTTTTCCAGGGTATCCAGATGTGCGGTTAATTATTGTCCTGGCGGCTGCCAGCAGTACCCGACATATTGAAATGATTCAAAAACTGGTTTGCTGGCTGGATGAAGGGGAGCATTTACAACAGCTGACGAGTATGACCAGTCAGGCGCAGCTTCACTGCGCGCTGAAAGCATGCGAATACCTCGCAACTTCCGGCATACCCGCAATGGGAAAATGAGTCACGGTATGCAAACATTTTGCCTGCATACCGTCTGGCGCGCTTTATACGTGAGCCACCGGAGTCGGCGTATGTCTGGCGCTACGCAACAACATCAGCAGATAAATAAACGATACGCTGGCAATCATAATGAATAACAGATTATCGGAATAATTCTGCATCAGCATTGCGGTGAATGAAGGACCAAGCAGGCTGCCAACGGTATAGCTTAATAACAATGCCTGATTCATGGCGACCAGCTGATGATGTTCAACCTTTTCACAGGCCCAGGCCATCGCCACCGGATAGAGGGTAAAACCTGCCGCACCCAACATAAACAACGCAGGCGCCATCGCCGCCTGATTCAGCATGGCGATACTTCCGACGATAACCACGAAGACCTGGACGCGTAAAACCAGCAGGCGTCCCAGCTTGTCTGCCAGGCGGCCAATCGGCCATTGCCCCAGAATACCGGCGCTAACCAGAACTGCCATCCAGAAACCAATGCTGGCGTTGCTCACCCCTTGATGGTTGAGATACAGCGGCATCAGGCCATACAAAGACCCCAGAACAATCCCGGAAATAATACAGCCGTTAACGCCCAGACGCGCCTGCCGTAGCTTCAGCATGGAGGTAATAGGAGTAGACTGCTGTTCATCACCCTGCTGATTGGCAATGCGCGTAAAGAGCAATGGCAAAACACCAGCCAGGATCGTACCCGTCACCCACGGCAGGACGTTCATCAATTCTGTTGATACTTTACTAACCAGTAGTTGGCCTAAAAACGTCCCCACGTAATAGATCATCATATAGGCGGCAAGCAAGCGTCCGCGATTACGCGAAGTCCCGCTGCACATCAGCGCACTTTCCACTACCACCCAAATCATGGCGCAGCCAACACCGGCGATAAAACGCCAGGTCATCCAGCTCCAGAACCCCACCATAACCCCCAAGCCGATACAGCCCGCGGCAAAAATAAGCGAGGCAATGTAATAGCTGCGATTAAAACCAAGGTGTTTTATTAAATACCCGGTCAGCAACGTCCCTACCAGATTGCCGGTAAAGTAGGAAGAACTCACCACACCTACCTGCCAGGTGGGCAAATTTTCATGGGCGAGCCAAAGCGGGACGAGCGTGTTTAACACGGCGATCGCCAGGGTCAGCAGAAGCAGCCCGCACAGCAACAGCATGACGGGACGGGTATAGATGGACATGAATAAAAACCGTGAGGAAGTTCAAATTTCATGCGCATCATGCCACTGCCAAAAACATTGTCAATCGGCGCAATCAAAGGGCTGAGGCGCTTTCCGGACGATCGATTTGCA
>NZ_JAHLRC010000168.1:0-6182 GCF_018919545.1 Citrobacter sp. S46_ASV_140 | reverse complement strand
TCGTTGAAGAGATAGAAGCGCGTAAACAACCCGTTTGATAATAATAATGAATAGCGCTCTACGGGGCGCTATTGAGGAGCGATTATGTCTTTTCATGATCCGCTAACGCTAAAACTGAGCCTGCGTGAAAAATTCGCCTACGGAGTGGGTGACTTCGGCTCAAATTTGATGCTGTGTATCGGTACGCTGTATCTGCTTAAATTTTATACCGATGAACTAGGGATGCCGGCGTATTACGGTGGGATTATCTTTTTGGTGGCGAAGTTCTTCACCGCTTTCACTGATATGTTGACCGGTGTGTTGCTGGACTCAAGGCGTAATATTGGCGCAAAAGGGAAATTCAGGCCCTTTATTTTGTATGCATCATTTCCTGTCGCTGTCGTTGCCAGCGCGCAGTTTTTAGCGACAGATTTTACGCTAACGGTGAAAACCGGGCTGGCGACAGTGTTGTTTATGCTGTTCGGGCTGTTCTATAGCCTGATGAACTGCTCCTACGGCGCGATGGTGCCCGCGATCACGAAAAACCCGCATGAACGAGCTCAGCTCGCCGCCTGGCGTCAGGGCGGCGCTACCGTAGGCCTGTTACTGTGTACTGTTGGCTTTATGCCTATTCAGGCGCTATTTGTTAGTTCACCTTCGCTGGGTTATCTGATTGCCGCACTGATCTTCTCCGTCTGCGGACTGTTCAGCATGTGGTGGTGCTTTAGCGGTGTGAAGGAACGCTATATCGAAATCGTGCCGGATCACCATAAGCCCAGCATTCTCAAGTCGTTCTGCGCCATTTTCCGTACCCCTCCACTGCTGGTGCTGTGTGTCGCCAATCTGTGCACGTTGGCGGCATTCAACATCAAGCTGGCGATCCAGGTGTATTACACCCAGTACGTGCTCAACGATATTCATCTGCTGTCGTGGATGGGTTTCTTCAGCATGGGATGCATTCTGGTTGGGGTACTGCTGGTTCCCACAGCTGTAAAACGCTTCGGTAAAAAGCAGGTTTACCTCGGTGGCCTGGCGCTATGGGCTATCGGTGATGTGCTGAACTTTTTCTGGGGCAGTACGTCATTTTTATTCGTCACGTTCTCTTGCATGGCCTTCTTCGGAACCGCTTTTGTTAACAGTCTAAACTGGGCACTGGTTCCGGATACGGTCGATTATGGCGAATGGAAAACGGGGATCCGTGCAGAAGGTTCGGTGTATACGGGTTATACCTTTTCTCGCAAAATTTCTGCTGCGCTCGCAGGCTTCCTACCGGGCATCATGCTGACGCAAATCGGTTATATCCCCAACATAGTCCAGAGTGATGCCACACTGCTCGGTTTACGTCAGCTTATTTTCCTCTGGCCTTGCGGACTTGCAATTATTGCAGCACTCACGATGGGCTTCTTTTATAAGCTCAACGAAACTCGTTTTGCTTTTATTATTGAGGAAATCAGCCAACGGAAGAAAAACAACATCCAACCGGACCCTATTACTAATAAAAAGAACACCTCTGCTGTAAACGTATAAAAATAATTGCCGCCTATTCCATCCCAATGGATGGCGGCCTCCCTACGCGTAAAAAATGGATTTATCATGAAAAAATTAACGACAATAATTCTCTTAACCTCTGTAGTATCAACCTCTGCTTTCGCTGGAGCCTATGTAGAAAACCGCGAAGCATATAACCTGGCATCCGATCAAATGGAGGTCATGCTGCGCGTTGGCTATAACTCCGATATGGGCGCAGGTATCATGCTTACGAACACCTACACTATGCAACGCAAGGATGAGTTAAAACACGGCTATAACGAAATAGAGGGTTGGTACCCGTTATTTAAACCAACAGATAAATTAACAATCCAGCCTGGAGGGTTAATAAACGATAAGAGTATTGGCTCAGGTGGTGCTGTTTATCTGGATGTTAACTATAAATTTACTCCGTGGTTTAATCTTACCGTGCGTAATCGATATAACCATAATAACTACAGTTCAACCGACCTAAACGGTGAGCTGGATAATAATGATACCTATGAAATAGGCAACTACTGGAACTTTACCATTACCGATAAATTTTCCTATACCTTTGAACCGCACTATTTTATGCGAGTCAATGACTTCAATAGCAGCAACGGAAAAGATCATCACTGGGAAATTACCAATACCTTTAAGTATCGTATCAATGAGCACTGGTTACCCTACCTTGAATTACGCTGGTTAGATCGCAATGTTGAACCCTATCATCGCGAACAAAACCAGATTCGTGTTGGGGCAAAGTATTTCTTCTAATTCTCCTGATGATAAAAAAAGCCGCTGAAATCAGCGGCTTTTTTATGCTTACCTGAGAAAGAGCGTTAATTACTCTTCTTTCGCGCCACGCATTGCACGGCGACGGTCGTTTTCAGTCAGGTGACGCTTACGGATACGGATAGAGGTTGGGGTAACTTCTACCAGTTCGTCGTCATCGATGAATTCCAGAGCCTGCTCCAGAGTCATCTTAACCGGCGGAACCAGAACCGTTGCTTCGTCAGTACCGGACGCACGCATGTTGGTCAGTTTCTTACCGGTCAGGCAGTTTACAGTCAGGTCGTTAGAGCGGCTGTGAATACCGATGATCTGGCCTTCGTAAACTTCAGCACCGTGACCCAGGAACAGCTTACCGCGGTCCTGCAGGCTGAACAGTGCGAACGCAACTGCTTTACCCTGGCCGTTGGAGATCAGTACGCCGTTCTGACGCTGACCCACATCACCCGCACGAACATCGTCGTAGTGGCTGAAGGTGGAGTACAGCAGACCGGTACCGGAAGTCATGGTCATGAATTCTGAACGGAAGCCGATCAGACCACGGCTTGGGATCACGTAGTCAAGACGTACGCGGCCTTTGCCATCTGGATTCATGTTTTTCAGGTCGCCTTTACGCTCACCCAGAGCCTGCATGACAGAACCCTGATGCTGCTCTTCTACGTCCAGCGTTACGTTTTCGAACGGCTCTTGTTTACGGCCGTCGATTTCGCGGAAGATTACTTTCGGACGGGAAACCGCCATTTCGAAACCTTCACGACGCATGTTCTCGATCAGAACAGACAGGTGCAGCTCACCACGACCGGATACACGGAACGCATCCGCATCTTCGGTTTCTTCGACGCGCAACGCAACGTTGTGCACCAGCTCTTTGTTCAGGCGGTCAAGGATCTGACGAGAGGTAACATATTTACCTTCTTTACCACAGAACGGGGAGGTGTTTACGCAGAAGAACATGGTTACGGTCGGTTCATCAACGGACAGAGCCGGCAGCGCTTCGACGTTCTGCGGGTCGCAGATGGTGTCGGAGATGTTCAGTTCGCCCAAACCGGTGATCGCGATGATATCGCCCGCTTCGGCAATATCACTCTCGATACGTTCCAGACCCAGATGGGTCAGAACTTTACCGACTTTACCGTTACGGGTTTTGCCTTCGCTATCAATGATAGTGATCTGCTGGTTCGGTTTAACTTTACCGCGTTTGATACGGCCGATGCCGATTACGCCAACGTAGTTGTTGTAGTCCAGCTGAGAGATTTGCATCTGCAGCGGGCCATCAAGGTCTACGCTTGGAGCCGGAACACGATCAACGATGGTCTGATACAGCGGAGTCATGTCTTCAGCCATATCTTCGTGATCCAGACCTGCGATACCGTTCAGCGCGGAAGCGTAAACGATCGGGAAGTCCAGCTGCTCGTCGGTAGCGTCGAGGTTAACGAACAGGTCAAATACCTGATCAACAACCCAGTCAGGACGCGCGCCAGGGCGGTCAACTTTGTTGATAACAACAATTGGCTTCAGGCCATGGGCAAAGGCTTTTTTGGTCACGAAGCGCGTCTGCGGCATCGGACCATCCATTGCATCCACCACCAGCAGCACGGAGTCGACCATGGACATTACACGTTCAACTTCACCACCGAAGTCGGCGTGCCCTGGGGTATCAACGATGTTGATACGGTAGTCATTCCATTTGATAGCGGTGTTTTTAGCGAGGATGGTAATCCCACGCTCTTTCTCCAAATCGTTGGAGTCCATCACGCGCTCTTGGGTTTCAGCACGTGCATCGAACGTACCGGATTGTTGGAGCAGCTTGTCTACCAGGGTCGTTTTACCATGGTCTACGTGCGCGATGATGGCGATGTTACGCAAATTTTCGATCACAACTTTGCCTCAGGCATTTTAGAAATAGCGCGTTATTGTACACGGATTAATCGCAGTACAAAACAGGATCACAAACATCCTCCGCAAACAAGTATTGCAGAGTTTCTTTGTGATCACATTCACGGAGCGTTAAAAGGGGTAATCTGACATGCTTTGCACCAATGTGGTGCTTAATGTTCACATTAAAGCACTATAATGGTGCAATACAACCTTCATGGTGCAGCCCCTTTGCACGATAGTGCGCATGATAACGCCTTTTAGGGGCAATTTAAAAGTTGGCACAGATTTCGCTTTATATTTTTTACGGCGACACGGCCAATTTTTTGCAGAATTGAAGACTTCGTTACCACGACGACCATGACCAATCCGGGAGAGTAAGTATGTCCGCTGAACACGTTTTGACGATGCTGAACGAACACGAAGTGAAGTTTGTTGATTTACGCTTCACTGATACCAAAGGTAAAGAACAGCACGTCACTATTCCTGCTCATCAGGTAAATGCCGAATTCTTTGAAGAAGGCAAAATGTTTGACGGCTCCTCAATCGGTGGCTGGAAAGGCATTAACGAATCAGACATGGTTCTGATGCCAGATGCGTCTACTGCACTCATCGACCCGTTCTATGAAGAGTCCACCCTGATCATCCGTTGCGATATCCTGGAACCAGGTACGCTGCAGGGCTACGACCGCGACCCGCGCTCCATCGCTAAACGCGCTGAAGAGTATCTGCGTTCTACCGGCATCGCAGACACCGTTCTGTTCGGGCCTGAGCCAGAGTTCTTCCTGTTTGACGACATCCGTTTCGGCGCGTCCATTTCCGGTTCCCACGTGGCTATCGATGACATCGAAGGCGCATGGAACTCTTCCACCAAATACGAAGGTGGTAACAAAGGTCACCGTCCTGGCGTGAAAGGCGGTTACTTCCCAGTTCCTCCGGTAGATTCTTCTCAGGACATCCGTTCTACCATGTGTCTGATCATGGAAGAAATGGGCCTGGTTGTTGAAGCGCATCACCACGAAGTGGCGACCGCAGGTCAGAACGAAATCGCGACCCGCTTTAACACCATGACCAAAAAAGCGGACGAAATTCAGATCTACAAATATGTGGTTCACAACGTCGCTCACCGTTTCGGTAAAACCGCGACCTTTATGCCAAAACCTATGTTTGGCGATAACGGTTCCGGTATGCACTGCCACATGTCCCTGTCCAAGAACGGCGTAAACCTGTTCTCTGGCGACAAATATGCGGGTCTGTCTGAGCAGGCGCTGTTCTACATTGGCGGCGTAATCAAACACGCTAAAGCGATCAACGCGCTGGCTAACCCAACCACCAACTCTTACAAGCGTCTGGTCCCAGGCTACGAAGCGCCGGTAATGCTGGCTTACTCTGCCCGTAACCGTTCTGCTTCGATCCGTATTCCGGTAGTAGCTTCTCCGAAAGCGCGTCGTATCGAAGTGCGTTTCCCGGACCCGGCTGCTAACCCGTACCTGTGCTTCGCAGCACTGCTGATGGCGGGTCTTGACGGTATTAAGAACAAGATCCACCCGGGCGAAGCCATGGACAAAAACCTGTACGACCTGCCGCCGGAAGAAGCGAAAGAGATCCCACAGGTTGCAGGTTCTTTGGAAGAAGCACTGAAAGAACTGGATCTGGACCGTGAGTTCCTGACTGCAGGCGGCGTGTTCACCAATGAAGCGATCGATGCGTACATTACGCTGCGTCGCGAAGAAGATGACCGCGTGCGTATGACTCCGCACCCGGTAGAGTTTGAGCTGTACTACAGCGTTTAATTAGTACCAATACTCCGTAGATTTCTTGTTGCGACCCACGCGGCTGTAGCAAGAAAAATATAGAGTCTTTAAGTTGCCGTGGAACTTTTAGCCCATCCCAGGATGGGCTTTTTTCTCCACTAACAACCTGCTTCCTCGCGCTTTTTTGATGTAAAAAGCTATAATGCACTAAATTGGTGCAACACTTTTCAGGAGACTGCTGAATGGCAACCGGCACGCTGCCCGATGCTGGGC